>JBFJZC010000138.1:0-7887 GCA_041622295.1 Porticoccaceae bacterium | reverse complement strand
ATTGCTTCTTGCATACCGCCACCCGGTCATTTAACGTGAGCTGCCTGCCGGGCACCGTATGTACTGGTCAGTGAGAGCGCGCATACTACCAGAAAGCAATCAGGTTTCAAGACGTTAGTGAACAAATCAGACAAGTCCGCCAGCCTGATTTACCAGGTGGCTACGCCCTCACCTTTGCGTAGACTATTCGATTATCTGCCGCCGCAGGCAAGCCATGACCCTATCCTGCCCGGCACTCGGGTTGTTGTGCCGTTTGGCCGCCGCGAGGTGGTTGGTATCGTCATCGCTAACAAGTCCACCAGTGACGTCACACCAGACCAATTAAAAACCATCACCACAGTGCTGGATGGCGCGCCGCTATTCTCGCCGCACATGTTAGAACTCCTGCAGTGGGCGGCCAACTACTACCACAGCCCACTCGGCGAGGTACTGAGCGCGGCACTGCCAACGCAGTTACGACGGGGCAAGGCGCTGCCCGGAGAAAAGTCATGGCGTCTGACCCGACTTGGCAAAGGTTTGCCTGAGGCTGCGCTACAACGCGCGCCGCGCCAGCAGCAGGCGTTAAACATGCTACAGACAAATCCTTCGGTGAGTCACAACGACCTGCTAGTTAATGGGATTTCAGCAGCCACGCTGCGTATCCTCGCGGATAAACAACTGGCCGAATCATTTAGTAAGCTCCACGGGGCTCGGCCATTCGATAGCGCCAATGTGCTGCGCGAACCGGCACTGGCGCTGTTGCCGGACCAGGAGAAAGCCATTCTGGCCCAGGAGCAGCACGGTTACCACGCCTACCTGCTGGAAGGCGAAACGGGTAGCGGCAAAACCGAGGTCTACCTGCAGGCCATTGCCAAGGTGCTGCGGTACGGACGCCAGGCACTGGTACTGGTCCCGGAAATCAGCCTTACGCCGCAGATGCTCGATCGCTTTCAGCGCCGGTTTCACTGTGCCATCGCCGTTATACACTCGGGCCTTGGCGATAGCGACAAACTGCTCGCCTGGCAAGGGGCGGCCGACGGCAGTGCCGCCATTGTCATTGGCACACGCTCAGCCGTGTTCACACCCATGCATAGCCTGGGGATCATCATTGTCGATGAAGAACATGATTCTTCCTTCAAGCAACAGGAGGGATTTCGATACTCCGCCCGCGACATTGCGGTGATGCGCGCGAGCCGCGAGAACATTCCCATCATGCTTGGCTCCGCCACCCCGTCCCTGGAAAGCTTGGTCAATTGCCTGGAAGGACGCTATCAACATCAACGGCTGGTCGGACGACCTGGCGGTGCGAGTCAACCTGTATGGCAGCTGATCGACATCCGGAAATTGCGCCTCAATACGGGGTTTTCTCGGCCGGTGATCGAGGCCATCGGTGATGAACTGTCAGCCGGCCACCAGGTGCTGGTATTTTTGAATCGCCGTGGTTTTGCACCCACATTGATGTGCCACGACTGCGGCTGGGTATCTACCTGTCGTCGCTGTGACGCACGCTTAACTTTCCACCAGAGCGGTTCGCTGTTGCTCTGCCACCATTGCGAATACCGGGAACAGCTACCGAGCGTGTGCCCAGCCTGCAGCAGTGAGCAACTACAGCACCTGGGTCAGGGAACCGAACGTGGCGAGGCGATTCTCGAAGCGCTGTTTCCCGATACACCGGTGATACGGGTTGATCGCGATACCACTCGCCGCAAAAACGCCATGGCAGAAGTGATTAGCGAAGTTGGCACCGGCAAACCGTGCATTCTGGTCGGTACTCAAATGCTCGCCAAAGGCCATCATTTCCCGGATGTGACACTGGTGGTGGTACTTGACGCAGATAGCGGCCTGTACTCTCCGGACTTCAGAGCAACTGAGCGCATGGGCCAATTGATCACCCAGGTGGCCGGGCGCGCCGGGCGTGGCGAAGCGCCGGGGCGGGTGATGATTCAAAGCCATAACTGTGACCATCCCCTGCTAAATTTGCTGGCCCGACATGAATACCATGAATTTGCTCTGCAGATTCTGGCCGAGCGCCGCCTGAGCGCCATGCCGCCCTTTGCCAGTATGGCCCTGCTGCGGGCGGATGCACCACAACGCGGGAAAGCACTCGATTTACTCAAAGCCACGCGCGGGCATTGCGAAACCATCGCGCCCAGCAGTGTCGATGTACGTTACCTGGGGCCATTTGCCGCACCGCTCGAATATCGCAACGGTCGGTTCCGCTACCAGTTGTTGATCATTACTGACAGTCGCAAAACCTTGCATCATCTGCTTGGGCAATTGAATGTGTGGCTGGAAAGCTCCCGAGCGGCACGCCAGGTGCGCTGGTCACTGGACGTTGACCCCCAGGATATGGCTTAGAAAAAATCATAACATTCAATTTATTACGGATTTTTAATCATCTATTATCTAGAAAATATGGCGCTGATTGCTGCAAGCGCATACAATGCAAACTTGCTATCGGCGGCCGCCACCTATGCCACGAGATTACGCTAAACATTCACCGAGAAAACGCAAGCCCTCAGCTCGGAGCAACGTTCGTACTTCTGCCATCGGACGTATCCCTGGCTGGACGTGGTTACTCGCCGGTCTCTTCCTCGGCATCCTTTTAATGTCCCTGGTGCGTTTTTGGGAGAGCCCCCACGCCGATATATCCAAGGCCATCAAAGAAATCTCTAGCACCAACACTAATACCACCAATAAACAAAAACCCCGTTTTGATTTTTATACGTTATTGCGAGAATCAGAAGTCATCGTCCCAGATATGGAACAAAACCCCTTGCGGGCAAGCCATGACTTGCCAGTAGTGGCTGACACAGTTGACGAAGCCCTGTTGCTGCAGGCTGGTTCCTTTAGAGATGCCGGTGATGCGGATAGCCTCCGTGTCCGCCTCTTACTGCTGAATATGGACGTCCGCGTGGAAACCGCTGGCGTTGGACCCGGAGACACCTGGCATCGTGTATTAGTCGGCCCCTTTCAATCCCAGTCAACACTGGCCAATGCCCGCGCAGCGCTGTTGCAAAACGGCATCGATAGTATCGTATTAAAACGCAAACACGACAGTTGAGCGGACGTGCCCAATGACATGGTCAACCGCATCGCTCTGACTGACTAAAACAGGTAGCAGCGGCGAACCCTTTTCTGCACACCCGTCAGTAACTGATAGGAAATACTGCCCGCCATCTTCGCCACTTCCTCTACAGGCAAACCATCACCCCACAAGATTACTTCATCGCCCGGTGCCGCCGCGGGTATATCGGTAAGATCAACGGTAATGAAATCCATGGAAACTCGTCCGACCAAACCTGCGCGCTGCCCGCCTATCAGCATCGGTGTGCCGTTAGGTGCATGTCGCGGGTAGCCGTCGCCGTAACCAATCGCCACCGTACCAATCCGCGCGGGTCGCTGCGAGCGCCACTGTTCGCCGTACCCCACCGCTTCACCAGCGGCAATATTATGGATCGCCACCAGGCGCGAGCGCAGGGTCATCGCTGGCGCCAACACCTCATGAGCTTGCAGAGGTCGCAGCATCGGGTTCGCGCCGTATAACATAATACCCGGGCGAACCCAGTCATAGTGCGTCTGGGGATACGCCAGCACAGCGGCTGAGTTGGCCAGACTTTTTTGCCCGGGGAGACCCGCCACCGCGTTCTCGAATACGGCGAGCTGGTGTCCTGTCGCCGTATTGCCAACGTCGTCAGCACAGGCAAAATGACTCATCAATACCAGCTCTTTAACCTTGCCGGTGATATCCAGCATCCGCCTGATCTCGGCAACATCCTGCACCTCGAAACCAAGGCGGTGCATGCCGGTATCGATCTTCAGCCACACGACGATCTGTTCACGCAGCTCGGCGGCGAGCAGGTGGCCAAACTGTTCTCCCGAGTGAACGACAATCTGCAAGCCATATCGCACCACATCGTGCATCTCATCGCGATCAAACACACCCCCCAACAACACCACGGGCTGGGTGATGCCAGCCTCGCGCAACTCAACCGCTTCGGCAAGGCTCGCCACACCGAACGCATCCGCCGCTGCCAGCGCTGTGGCTACGGGCACAGCACCATGCCCATACGCATTGGCTTTTACGATGGCCATGATGCGAGAGTTTGCTGCCAGTTTCCTGACGAGTGCGAAATTGCTCCGAATATTAGCGAGGTTAACAATAGCTTCGACGGGGCGACTCATGTGGGGCGACTCATTGTTTGTCAGGCTAAACCAGCACGCGATTATCAAGCTTCTCAATGGAGAAGCATAGTGTCAGGCTGCCGTTGAGGGCGCAAGCGAGGCCCCGCTCGACCTTTGTTTGACGGGACAAGGCAGGTATAGTGCGCGATCCAATTTTCGCATGTATCAGGAGACCGGCATGGCTAGCGACTGGGCCGCATTTAACTGGCAAGACCCCTTCCTAATCGAACAACTGCTCAGTGACGACGAGCGCATGGTCATGACCAGTGTGCGCCAGTATGCGCAGGACAAACTGCTGCCAAGGGTTCAGCAAGCATTTCGTGACGAACACACGGATCGAGAGATCTTCACCGAGATGGGCGAGCTGGGTCTGCTCGGCGCCACCATAGAGGGTTATGGCTGCCCGGGTGTTAACTACGTCAGCTACGGTCTCATCGCACGTGAAGTTGAGCGAGTTGATTCCGGTTACCGCTCGATGATGAGCGTGCAATCAAGCCTGGTGATGTACCCCATCTACACCTATGGGAGCGAAGCGCAGCGACAAAAATACCTGCCGAAACTGGCCAGTGGCGAATGGGTGGGTTGTTTCGGTCTCACCGAACCCGATCACGGCTCAGATCCCGGCGGCATGACCACGCGGGCGCGCTCGGTGGACGGTGGTTACGCGCTAACCGGCAACAAAATGTGGATTAGCAACTCACCCATTGCCGACGTATTTGTGGTGTGGGCCAAAACTGACGACGGCATCATTCGCGGCTTTGTGCTTGAAAAAGGCATGAAGGGATTATCCGCGCCAAAGATCGAAGGCAAACTGGCATTGCGCGCCTCGATTACTGGCGAGATCGTGATGGACGAAGTATTTGTTTCACAGGACCATCTGCTGCCTAACGTGAAAGGTTTGAAAGGCCCCTTCGGCTGCCTCAATAGCGCACGCCTGGGCATCTCCTGGGGAGCGCTAGGTGCCGCCGAGACCTGCTGGCACGCGGCGAGGCAATATGTTCTCGATCGGCAACAATTCAATCGCCCCCTCGCAGCTAATCAACTGATTCAGCTGAAACTGGCCAATATGCAGACTGAAATCAGCCTCGGCCTGCTCGGTTCGCTGCAGGCCACGCGCCTCAAAGATCAGGGCCAACTGGCGCCCGAACTGATTTCGATGATGAAACGCAACAACTGCTCCAAGGCCCTCGACATCGCCCGCATGGCTCGGGATATGCTGGGTGGCAATGGGATTTCGGATGAATACCCGATTATGCGGCACATGGTTAATCTGGAAGTGGTTAACACTTATGAGGGCACGGCGGATATCCACGCGCTGATTCTCGGCCGCGCGCAAACCGGTATCCAGGCATTTTTCTAGAAGGCTAATACTCTGAAGCGCGTCGGCAGGTTAAGCGGCTCTCGCAACTGGCGACCTACTCACAACCACCCGACCTGATGGCGTCAAAATCCGGCGCGCCAGGGCCCAGTGGTTGCCCGTAGCTGAACTCCACGTAGTTGCCGTTAGGATCACGCAAGCCGCAATAGTAGCCGACTGGAAACGGCTCCTGCCTCGACGGCCAGACCAGACAACCACTGGCGCGACCCGCTGCGGCAACTTTATCCACGGCTTCGCGGCTGTCCAGGGCAAAACCAAAATGCCGATAGTCATTATCCGGCAATTCCAGGTTGTTACCACCAGCCATCATTACAAATATAAAGTCCGTCTCTCGGCCCGGCTCTGCCATCCAGACAATTCGTTGCAGCCCCGCCACGCGCTGATGCACGATTCCCATGCCACAAAAGCGGCTGTAGAAATCGACACACGCATCAATATCTTCGACGTGTAATGCCACATGGGTCATACGCGGTGTTACGATCATCGTTGCAAGACCTGATTAACTTGCGTGCCGAATTAAAGTTGACCCTATCGCGCCACCTTATCGGCGCCCGGGGATAATAGCGCGGCAACTCGAATAAATAAGATAAGTAAAAAATCGACAGCAGTTTTTAAACGAAAGAAACGTGTCTCCCGCGCTAGTGATTATGCGAATGTTTTGGCGTAGCTCGCGCAAAACAACTCTGAATATACTGGATGTCCGCTTCAGCATCGTCACTGGGTATGAGCACTTCGCCCAAATCTATCACCTTTTTTGCGTAATCCACTGCCGTCACCATCATGACACTATCCGACATAGCAGTAATACGCAGAAACCCGGTTTTCCATTTAGCAACTTTGCTGCGGGTTCCCTCCGGCGTGATAATCAACGCCATATTCCCGGCACGACGGATTTTATCTGCCACTTGTTCGGCTACGCCCTGCGGCCTGGAACGGTCAACGGGAATACCACCCAGCCAGTTCATTAGCAGAGTCAGTGGCGGCTTGAACAAAGTATGTTTACCCAACCAATGGATATTCACATTCATAGCCATTGCTGCCGAGAGCCCATAAACAAAGTCCCAATTTGATGTGTGGGGCCCAACGATCAAAATTACGCGCTGTTGCTCAGGCATTCTGCCCGTGACCTGCCAGCCGGTCACGCGGAGAAAAAATTTAGCCAGATTCCGGGTCACTGCAACACGTTTGCCCCGATGGTGAACCGGAACCTCCGGCAATAAAAATTTAGCCATAAGTAACCTGATTATCTAGCTGACACGCTTATTCGTCAGTTTGCCACTGCCACTAACGGGCGCAACAGGTACACCTTAGCAAAACGTATAGAAACGGTGTAGATGAGACGAATTTGTCATAACAAAGTAAAAAAAATCACCCCTGGCGGAATATCATAGCGGGTTCCAGCCAGGCATAGAACGGGTAAGTGCAACTCACCTCTGCTAATAAAAAGGCTAGCCCCTGACGGTGAACACTGCTTTCTCAAACACCCGAACAGCAGGAAGATTGCGTAACGCCATCATTTCTTACCGCTAATGTCAGTTAGTGCACCACGAAATACTCTACATTAACCTTCCTTCTCGACAGATGCCGGTGCTATATTGGAGAGATCAAAGCAATTATCCAGCCGTTGTTTGCGAATAAGGAGGCGACGGAACCTATTAACGGACATACAGTTTTTTATCGATTGGGCGCTGCCGAGAAGATTTTGGAAACCGAGACTTCGACACAGAGTGCCTGAAATTATTCTGACTTAGGAGGATCCACCATGACCAAGACATACGATATTCACATCAAGGGGGGCACCGTTGTTGACGGCACCCGCGCACCGAGGCGTATCGCCGATGTGTGGGTGAAGGACGGCAAAATTGCCCGTATTGGCGCTGACCCAGACGGTACTGCCGCCCAGGTAATCGACGCCGAGGGCCTTATTGTCTGTCCCGGCTTTGTCGATCTGCACACCCATTACGACGCCCAAATTCGCTGGGATCCCTACTGCACAATCTCTGGCTGGCACGGTGTCACGTCCGTCGTGCTAGGCAACTGCGGTTTTGGCTTTGCGCCGGTAAAACCCGAGTTCCGGGAGCGCTCCGTGTTAACCATGGTGCGCACTGAAGCCATTCCCTATGATTGCATCAAAGAAGGCATGAAATGGGACTGGGAAACCATCCCCGAGTATCTTGAGTCGCTCAATCGTGCACCGCTGGGCGTCAATTGCATCCAGTACATGCCCACCGCATCACTGATGACCTACGTCATGGGCCTGGAAGCTGCAAAAACCCGCGTTGCCACCAAACAGGAGCAGAAGGAAATGCAACGCCTGCTTCACGAGGGAATGGATGCCGGCCTGT
>JBFJZC010000137.1:0-7915 GCA_041622295.1 Porticoccaceae bacterium | reverse complement strand
TGCGCACATATTCAGAATCAGAAGTGAGATCGACATGACAGGGCTCCCTAAGCGCCAGCAGCGCCTCTATAGCCGCTGTCAGTTCCATGCGGTTATTGGTGGTTTCAGCTTCACCACCGTACATCGTTTTTTCAGTATCGCCATATCTAACGAGCGCCCCCCAGCCACCCGGTCCGGGGTTACCTCGACAGGCGCCATCAGTAAATATTTCTACGTACTTCATTTTATCGGCCATTTGCTTGATGACGATCGCTTTTGCCGATGGCTTTAAGGCCCCCGAGCGCCGGTACTTTTACCGACGGCCAGGGTACATGTCTAAGCGGCGTCAACGGTGCGACCTGTTTACGTGCGATGACCACATAAAACGCACCTGCCCCAATCCAACTTCCCAACCAGGCATACAGTTGTGTTCTCCTGGCGGCGCCACCTCTGTTAGTATAAATTTTTTGGTCACGCCGCCCTCGCCGCGTGGCAGTAATCTGGAAACCAAGTAATTGCAACCAGTCTGCCAGCCTTGCCATGCGTAAACTGTGGTGTCGCCATATGGCTCGTCTGGAAAACACGGCTCCCCATTTAAACAAACCGAACAAACTAAACGGGTTAAAAACAACAATAATGACGTGTCCCCCAGCGGTTACAACACGAGCGACCTCATTCAGTAACTGATGAGGGTTTGGTGAAAACTCCAGTGCATGGTGTAGCACAACAACATCTAGGGCGTTCGAAGGCAGGGGCATCGCCGCATAATCACAAATACAGCTCGCGCTTTGATCGAACAATGGCGCTAACACGAACTTATGCCGTTGCTGCACACCGGTCAGTAGACTGTGGCCAGGGGAAATACCCAGCTGAAGAGCCCTGTAACCGGATACCTTGAAGACTTCATCTGCGCAAACTGCCTCTTCGTGACGAAACAAACTCTCTCCTACAGGGGTCGCGAGCCATGTAGCAAGATCGCGTTGGCAGAGCGCCAGGCTCGACACTCGAAACCTTGTCCGTATCGCGGTTAATCCTTTACATCCAAATATCGACAACGCAACTCCCGTTTTTACGGCGTATTCAATGACACGCTTTTTAGTGACTTGAGCCCCAACTCGACATATTATGAGGAGCCGGCGCCTGGGAAGCTACCGACCTTAGCTTAGACTAGTCCCCTGAGTACCGGCCCGCAGTTTTTCATGAAGTCCAGCGGGATTTAAGTTATATAAAAGACGTCTAACCGACCTATTGTACCAGTCCCGAACAAGGGTGCTGCTCAATCAGAGGAAGATTTTGTGCCATGTAAAAAACTAACAATGATAAGCGCCGGGGCATCCCCGACGAGCCACATCCCGATTAAAATTCCAAACTGACTGAGCTTTGATCACTGTGAGAGTCAAGCTTTTGCTGCCAGCTTGTCTGGTAGCCATCGTCGCGGGCTGCGTGGTGCAACCCTACCAGGGAAGTAGCACCGTTACTGCTCGCCCTGCGCCGTCGCCCAGTGCGCGTAGTTCAATCCCAGCAGCGGAACTGACCAGAACGAGTCATAGCGCGCACGCTGTAAGCAGCAAGCAAAGTATCGTCGCAATCAGTAAAGATCAGCCTGCCGCCGATCAGCCTGACGATTTAATGGTTGAGCTAACCAACAGCCAGGCCTTCGTAGCTGACGAATCCAACTCCAGAGTCGACAAATACGTTGATCGATATGCCAACAATCAACGCTATTTCGACAGAATTATGGAACGCGCACCGTTGTACATGCCGTACATAGCCGAACAATTAAAAGAAAAAGAACTGCCACTTGAGTTAGCTCTCCTCCCGTTTATTGAAAGCGCCTATGACCCCTTCGCCTATTCGTCGAGTGGCGCTGCGGGTCTTTGGCAGTTTATTCCCTCGACTGCCGATCATTTCGGCCTTGGACGTAACTGGTGGTATGAAGGGCGTAAAGACGTTGTGACGTCTACGGCTGCAGCCCTCGAGTATCTAGACTATCTGTACAAACGCTTTGACGAAGACTGGTTACTTGCCCTCGCCGCGTACAATGGTGGCGAAGGTACTTTGAGCAAGGCTATCGACAAGAACCGCGAACGAGGTCTGCCGGTGGACTACTGGTCACTGGATCTCTCCCCAGAAACTCGGGCCTATGTGCCGCAGTTCCTCGCCCTAACCAAAGTGGTGGCAGATCCAGCGAGTCACGGCCTCAACTTGCCGGTCATGGAACGAGAGGTTCACTTTGATATCGTCACGCTGAATCAACAAATTGATCTTCAGCAGGCCGCCGAATTGGCGGACATAGATGTTGATATGCTGTATCAGCTCAACCCCGGTTTTCAGCGCAGGTTGACACCACCATCGGGACCCTATGAAATTCTGCTGCCATCCGACGCAGTCGATGGTTTTAAAATGGGGCTGAAAATCACACCCGAGGCCGATTGGCTAACACCGACGCACGAATACATCGTTCAACCGGGGGATACGCTCAGCGAGATTGCCCAGCGCTATCAGATTTCTGTGGAGACGATGGCCAGGGCTAACGACCTGACATCAAGTAGAATAACCGACAGCCAGATCCTAAAAATTCCAGCTGGGCGCGCCGATATCGATACACGGCAAACTTCCTTAATTGATCAAGCGATCACTTATGACGTGGTTAACGGCGATACTCTGTGGGGTATCGCAAGAAAACATCACGTAACCGTTAAGGATATTGCCGCGTGGAATCAACTACCTAACTCAGCGACACTGAAACCGGGGCAAAAATTGATAATCATGGCTCGCGAACCTAAGGCTGGCTGACCACAGCCCTATAACAGTGTAGGACTATGAGGTAAAGCACGGCGATTCCCCTGCCAGCATTTCCGACCAGTTCAATATCTCAATCAGAGACACCACGAAATGGAGTAATCTGCAAGAATAGCGCTCGTTAACACCCGGTCAAAACCTGTCACTTTACCCGCCGCGCTTCTTATCTAATTAGCGACCTCAACATCGGCGCTCGCTACAAGACTTTGTTCATAAGCCTGATACTCCCGCTGGGCCAAAGCTCTTCGAAGCGACGTGCGTAAATTATCCTGCTGGGCAACCGGTAACTTATCGAGCTCGCCTGGCACCACTCTGGTCAGTGATAGCACTACAAAATCGCCATTTCTTGCAGTAAATCCGCTCGTACTGGGTAATTTCACACTGGCTGGAAGAGCGAACGCCTGATCTCGTATCTCAGGGTCCACATTACCCCCAAATCGTTTACTATCAATACTCACCTGCCAACTCAGGTTATCGCGCCTGGCAAGCTCCTCAATGGCCGGATTAACCCGCAATTCATCAAGTATTTCAGCACCTTTTGTAGCAACAATCTGCTGGGCAACCTGTTTACGGAGCTTTACATCTATATCAGCCCGCACCGCCGCCAAAGCCAATGTTTTGACCGGTAAAAATTCCTTTAATTTAATAACCACAAATTTAGTTGGACTTAGCTCTATAACTTCACTTGCATGACCTTCTTTGAGAACGTCATCTTCAAAGGCCGCTGTCGCGACGCCCGGAAGCGCGGCAACACCCCCACCACCGGAGCGAGCAAACGGCTGCGACGTTTTAACTGTAAGATTCAACTCCTTACCAACTTCTGAGAGCGACTCGACGTTATAGACAAGTTCCCGCAATCGATCCACTTTTTCCATCACCAATTGCTCTGCTAGCTGCCGCTGCAACTGCTCCCTGATACGAGGACTCTCTTCTTCAAAGGTGAATTTTTTTGCGGAATCCCTGGCCACCAAGCGGATAAGGTGAACACCACTCTCTGTTTCAACGGGCCCTGAGGTTTCACCAACTTCAAGACCATCCAACGCGTCTTTGAACGGCTGGGGAAATGCCTCTGGGTCGATATAACCGAGGTCACCACCCTGGCCTGCGCTACCTACGTCATCGCTGTATTGCTGCGCCATTTCAGCGAACGGTTTACCTTGTTCTAAACTGCTCTGCACTTCAGATATTCGTTTCTGGTTTGCGTCTTTATCCCCGGAGAAAAGAATATGCGCGACATGACTGCGGGACGATTGCGCAAGTTCATTTAACTCGGCATCGAATTGTTCGCGAACCAACGCATCATCAACATCAACCTCCGCCACTAAGTCGTCGCTACCAAGCTCCAGGTAGTCAACGACAACCTGCTCTTCTGTCTCGAACTCCTGAGGGTTCGCGGCGTAATAGTCGCTAATTTGCGAATCATCCACCGTCACAGTTTCGAGCACATCACCAATCGGAATGGTTAGATAATAGTAATCTCTTTTTTGTTCGATGAGCTCTGCCGCAAGCTTAAGGTCAGCCGCAGTCACTAACCCGGACCCCACTACGCCCGAAACGACCTGGGAAATTAAAACACCATCCTTTAACGAATCATAATAGGTGCGTTGGGTATGCCCGACCTGACGAAGACTATATTCAAATACATCCCGATCAAAACGACCATCCACCTGAAAAGCATCCACGTTTTTGAGCAGCTTCGAAAGCGTGGCTGGCGCGACACCCATGCCCTCTTTCCTGGCATGCTGGGCAACCACCTTTTCACGAATCAGTTGCTGGCGAACAGGTTCCCTTAACATGTCGTCAGCGAGCAACTCGGGATTCAAATCCGCATACTGATCAATCAGTCGTTGTTTATACGATAGCAGGGCGCGATCCACCTCAAGCTTGGCAACATTATCACCATTGATGGTCAACTCCGCCTTCGCCGCCCCTCCCCCCTGAAATACCTGATCGATACCCACTAGCGCAAATGGTATAGATATCAATACCACAATAAAAATGGCGGTTCCCTTCAAGTTGTCACGAAAATTCTGGAGCATTACATACCCTTACTATATGACCATGTATTCAAAACTGATGAAGGCGCATTAAAATGCGCCTTCAACTGCGGCCGTAGCAGAAAATTTACTGCTAATTAACGGCGTCTTTCAATGCCTTGCCGGCTTTAAATCCGGGAACCGTCGCAGCGGCAATGCTAATTTCATCGCCAGTGCGAGGGTTGCGCCCCTTCCTTGCTGGACGATGTTTGACAGCGAATGTGCCGAACCCAACTAATGAGACGGGATCGCCTTTTTTCAACGACCCGGTAATTGCGGCGACCGTCGCGTCGAGAGCTCTGCCTGCGGAAGACTTGGAGATATCCGCGGCATCAGCAATCGCGTCAATCAGTTCAGATTTGTTCACATTAAACCCCTTTTATTTTCGTTCCAAAGAAAAGACCAACGGCCAACAACACAACATCAGTGGCCAAAGTGGCCAAAAATTTATTCAAACCACGGAGCTCGCCGGGCTCGGCACTTTATACCAACACGGAGTTGGCCGGTCAAGCGAGTTCCTTTAAACATCAATGGGTACTGATTCGAGATGGCGTACCGTTATCATTTTTATCTTCCAGACCACCACCCGTCGAAGACTTTCTATACTCCTCGTCCGACAGCGGAACGGGGATATCCTGGAGAGCAATCTCAAGTACTTCATCGATCCATTTGACGGGGTAGATTTCCAATGCCGCTTTAATATTATCAGGGATCTCCTTTAGATCACGCTCGTTATCCTTCGGAATAATCACCTTTTTAATCCCACCGCGGTGGGCCGCCAACAACTTTTCTTTCAAACCACCGATTTTAAGTACCTCACCCCGCAATGTAATCTCGCCAGTCATGGCGACTTCTGCTCGCACCGGTATCTGGGAGAGTACAGATACCAGGGCAGTGCACATGGCGACGCCGGCACTGGGTCCGTCTTTTGGCGTAGCGCCTTCAGGAACATGGATATGAAGATCAAAATTCTGATGAAAATCTCTAAGGATTCCCAGGGACTGCGACCGTCCTCGAACAACAGTTAACGCGGCCTGTATCGATTCCTGCATAACATCGCCCAGTGAACCGGTTTTGATGATATTGCCTTTGCCAGGAACAGCCGAAGCCTCGATGGTCAATAGCTCCCCGCCGACAGAAGTCCAGGCTAAGCCTATCACCTGCCCAACCCGGTTTTGATCCTCGGCGCGGCCATAATCGAACTTGTATACGCCCAGCATAGCTTCGAGTTCGTCACTGCCCACGGCCACAGTCTGCTCACCGCTGCTCTTGACATGTTGCGTAACCACTTTCCGACAAATCTTGGCAATCTCCCGTTCGAGGCCACGTACCCCGGCTTCTCTGGTGTAATACCGGACTATATCTCTCACCGCTGACTCATCGACGCGCAGCTCGTTTTTCCTGAGCCCATTGGCACGAAGCTGCTTCGGCAATAGATATTTTTCAGCAATATTGACTTTTTCTTCCTCGGTGTAACCGGGGATTCGAATGACTTCCATGCGATCGAGCAGCGGGCCAGGGATATTCATGGAGTTGGAGGTACAAATAAACATTACCTCAGAGAGGTCATAATCAACCTCCAGGTAGTGATCATTAAAGGTATTATTTTGCTCTGGATCGAGAACTTCCAGCAGTGCGGACGCCGGGTCACCGCGGTGGTCCATACCCATCTTGTCAATTTCATCGAGTAGAAACAGTGGGTTCTTAACACCAGTTTTCGCGATTTTCTGTAGTAATTTTCCGGGCAAAGAACCTATATACGTACGTCGATGCCCCCTTATCTCAGCTTCGTCGCGCACGCCGCCAACGGACATACGCGCAAACTTCCGACCCGTGGCTCGCGCAATCGACTCACCCAGGGAGGTTTTACCGACTCCTGGCGGCCCCACCAGACACAGTACCGGTCCCTTGAGTTTTTTAACCCGTTGCTGAACTGCCAAAAACTCCAGAATACGCTCTTTTACTTCGTCCAGACCGTAATGATCCTCGTTGAGGATGCGTTCCGCACGAATAAGATCATGGCGAACTTTTGAGCGCTTTTTCCAGGGTACGTTAACCATCCAGTCGAGATAGCTACGTAATACCGATGCCTCTGCTGACATCGGCGACATCATTTTAAGTTTATTCAACTCGGCTCGCGCCTTATCAAGAGCCAGTTTTGGCATGCCCGAGGCGGCTATCTTACCCTCCAGCTGCTCCATCTCATTGGGAACATCCTCCAGATCGCCCAGCTCTTTCTGGATCGCCTTCATCTGTTCATTGAGATAATATTCGCGCTGGCTTTTCTCCATTTGTTTTTTTACACGTCCGCGAATCTTTTGCTCGACGTCGACAACATCTAACTCCGCTTCCATCAAGACCAATAACTTCTCAACTCGCTCCTGCTCGTCCGCTACTTCAAGAATTTCCTGTTTTTGTTCCAGACTCAACAGCATATGGGTGGCAATGGTATCGGCCAACCGCCCTGCCTGATCAATGCCAGCGACGGTGGTAATTACTTCGGATGGGATTTTCTTGCTCGATCCGACATATTTTTCAAACTGCGTAGCTAGCACCCGGATCAGCGCGCTGGACTGGCCCGCAGGGATTTCGGCCGTTGTTATGACGGAGTAATCGGCCGAATAAAACCCCTTTGTCTCGGTCACCGCATCGATGTTTACACGTTCAGCACCTTCAACGAGCACTTTGACAGTGCCATCAGGTAACTTAAGCATTTGTAACACTGTTGCCAGTGTGCCAACGTCATACACATCTGCCGGACCGGGGTCGTCACAACTGGCATCTTTCTGGGCAACCAGTACAATTTTCTTGTTTTGCGCCATAACTTCATCGAGAGCGAGAATAGAACGATCCCGACCGACAAATAATGGAATTACCATCTGAGGGAATACCACAACATCCCGCAGTGGCAGCATGGGTAGTTGTGTTAACAGCGTATTCTGATCTATGTCCTGAGCCATTCTAAGCCTCTCTTCGAGTTACCTATCATTCATTAACGCACTGACATTAGAATGTGGGGCCTATGCACGGGAAAAACAAGCACTCCACAAAAAAGGGTCCGTTAGGACCCTCTTGTTTCAGGCATCATCACTCGCCAC
>JBFJZC010000136.1:0-7972 GCA_041622295.1 Porticoccaceae bacterium | reverse complement strand
GGGATCGATGGCGCGCCGTACGGGTCGCCGATCATATCGGTGACACCGGCGTAGGCCTGGGCGATGTAGTCAAAGCCGGGGAGGTGGGCCAGCGGCCCAGTTTGGCCAAACGCTGAAATCGAGCACATGATCACTTTTGGATTCAAGGACTTTACGGTCTCCCAGTCAAGGCCAAGGCGGCCAACAACCCCCGGCGCGAAGTTCTCGAGCACCACGTCCACTTCCTTAACCAGTTCCTTGAGGATCTGTTTGCCTTTAGCGCTTTTTACGTCTTGGCAGATACTCTTTTTGCCACGGTTATGTTGAACATTGAGGCCGCTGCGTTTGTCACGACGAAATTCCCCCAGGCGGGTGGGGTCACCATAAGGCAGCATTTCCACTTTAATGACTTCGGCGCCCATTTCCGCCATCAGACGTGTCACGGTAGGTCCGGCGATGTGCTGCGTGATATCTAAAACGCGGTAGCCGTCGAGAATGTGCCTGGGTTGCATAATGAGACCTGCAAATTTAGGGGAATATTTCGAACCAGTGTAGAAACTCCTTTCGGGTAAATCTAGCGGAATAATTTCACACGCTGTTGGAGATCGGATCTGGAATCGCTTTTGATGATCGGTAGCGACAGTAAATGCAATTGAAGCATTGCGGGTTGCCCGTTACTATTCGCGCCGAATCTCACCAGACAAAACCAGACAGACAGGATAACTATGGATAACTGGCTTGCCTTTGCGCTCCCCCCCTTGATCGGCGCATTTATTGGTGCGCTGACCAATGATGTTGCGATCCGCATGTTATTTCGGCCCTACGCCGCTCGCCATATTGGCAAATGGCGTGTGCCTTTCACGCCGGGCCTGATTCCCCGTGAGCGCCATCATATCGCTGAATCCATCGCAGATACTTTTGTGGCCCACGTGTTTGGCAACAGTGACGTGGCTGAGCTGTTCCTCACTGACAAGGTAAAAGGCCAACTAAAAATCAAAGTCGATGCGTTGATTGGGCAGTTGGGTGGCATGCTCAATGTCAACGAAGGCATGCTGGGTATGGCCCGGGCGATGGCAGGGTCCTACGTGATTGACGAAATCGGCAAAATTGCGGCTGAAATGGATGATGAGGGGGATGAAATCAAGCAACGCATCAAGGAAAAAATCGACAATCTGGATGTGGCTACTCTGGAAGAGCTGGTGATGGGTTTCTCCCGCAAACAATTTCGGCACATTACCTGGTTTGGCGCATTGCTGGGTTTTATGATCGGTGTGGTGCAGGTGTTGTTGTTTCAGTTTGTTATGTAATTGTTGGCCGATTAGCCTGGGGTGCCATGCCGCCTATGTATCCACACCTGGCATCAGATTATCAATTGAACCCATCAAAAATCATTGCTGGTTCATCTAAAGCGAAGTAATGAATTCCGATATAGAACAGTCCCGCTTTTAATATTAGCCAATGCTGCATTCGTGAACACACTGCTACATCCGTGAACACACTGCTACATCCGTGATAAACCGTATTCTGAAGTCTCCTGAAAAGTAATCCCCTCGATACACCGGAGCCGTTGCTCAAACACCCACCGTCGAGGCTGGAAATTCAACGTCGCTAATTCAAGACCGGGAATTGAACAAAGAAGCTAACGCCTGGCTGGCGGAAAAAGCGCTGACCAGGGGTCGCTCAAGCACCACATAAACAATACCTCTGACATTTCGTACGAAAGCCTCACTAAACGCCTACGACAAATTGAATTTAGTTGACTAAAGTCAAACGTCCTGCGTTAGAGTCTGGCGTCTTTGAGTGCGCTGCATTTAATATTGCCGGATGGGTCAAGGTTAGGAGCTTATCCCAGTTGCCCGAAAGAGGTGGCGCGATGGTAAGTCGTGACCGTTACATCGTGGCCGCTACGGCGGGGCGATGACAGGGGGCGTCTGGAACGACGGAATTGCTGTTACAAAAAACAGTATTTGCCTGTGGGTTGCTGTACCCGCGGGTTGTTATAGCAGGGCGCAGCGGAGTGAGACGATAAATAATAACCAGTCGAGGTCGCAGTGATGAGAATGAATCAACAAAGCTTCAAAGCGCTTATACAACAGCGCGTTAAAGCGCTTATGGGCGTGTTAGCAGTCGCACTTTTATTGTCCTCAGGTTGTGCTGAGGATAAAGAGTCTGCTGGCAATGTGGCATCTACGGATAGGCCAGTTGTTAAACCTCTATCGATGCCGACGCAGGCGGTGACGCGTCTGCCGGTTAGCCTCAACACGGTGATGGTGGCCATGATTAATCAGGCTGCGGATCCTTTATGGGTAGCGGCCTGGCGCAATCCGCAAAACGACAAGGAATGGCGTGAGCTGGAGCGTCGTGCCGTCCAGCTGGAACTTGGCGGCACTTTGCTGGGCGTGCCTGGCACCGGGCCAATGGATGATCAGTGGGCCAGCAATGCCGACTGGCGATCGTGGGCGAAGCAGTTACGCGATGTCGGAGCTGCTGCGGTAGTGGCGGTTAAAGCACGTAATGTCGATAGCATATCGGCGGTTGGCGATGACGTCGTTGCCATCTGTGAGGGTTGCCATAGCCAGTTCAAGCCGGCACTGCCTACCGGTGGCGAGTTCGGTGAACTTTCGCCTACCCCGGCTGATCTGCAAGAGTAGAGGATACCAGCCCGATTCTTTGGCAGGGCTGCCGTTTCCTGTTTAGGCGACGGGGGTGCCTCGTTATCAGAAGTCCAGGTTTGTGAGATTTTTTTGCAACGAGGAGATGCGCTCCCTGCCTTTTGCGACATGACTCAATGCTCGACCGGGTAACCGGCGGCAATCCAGTTGGGCATGCCGGTATGGCTGATACACACCAGGTTGTCGAGCCCAAGAAGCGACAGGTTGGTCAGTGCGGTTTGCGCTCTGCGGCCGGAGCGACAGTACATGTAGACTTTCGCGCAATCTTTCAGCTCGTCGACGTGCCCGGATTCTTCCCCCAGCGGAATATTGACACTGCCGGGTACGTGGCCCTCAGCAAATTCTTCGGGTGTGCGGTTGTCGACGATCATATCGTCAGCGCTCAGATGCTGCCAGGCGCTATGAAGATCGTTCATCGAGAAGTCTTCGTGGACGTACTGCCGGGGGTTGTAATCGACACCTACGCTGACATTGGCAGGCACGGCTTCGTTGATTTTTTTGGGCATGTCGAGGTTGAGGTTATTCATTATTTCGACGAATCCCGCAGCGGTCTGGCCGCCGCCAAGGCGAGGATTCCAGCGTTTTTCCTCACCAATGGTTGAACTGGTCCTGCCTTTGTAATCGTGCGCGGGGTACACCAGGGTTTCGTCCGGCAAGGTGAACAGTTTTTTGGTCACATTGTTATACAGTGTTTTGGCATCACCCTGCTGGAAGTCGGTGCGGCCACAACCGCGTATTAACAGGGTGTCGCCAGTAAAAACCATGCCATCAATGTAATAGCTGGTGCAACCGCTGGTATGTCCTGGCGTTGAGATTACCTCAATGGCGTGACTCCCCAGTTGTAACTTGTCGCCATCGTTAACAACAAGATCAATGCCTTTGATCCCGGCAGATTCACCGAATACGATCTTGGCGCCGGTATTCTGTCGCAGCATGCCAGCAGATGTGATGTGGTCAGCGTGGGCGTGGGTTTCGATGGCGTAGAGCAATTCGATACCCAGTTCTTTTATGAGCTGCAGGTCGCGCTCAAATTGCTCTTTTACGGCATCGATAATCGCGCCTTCCTGGGTTTTGGTGTCAACCAGCAAGTAGGTGTAGGTAAAAGTATCTCGATCAAACAGTTGCCTTAATAGCAGATCGGGGTGGGAGATTCGAATGACCATTAGTTACCTCGTCAGTTTGTCAACATGCCCCTGTCCGAAGGCACTGCATCGCAGTTGATAGTCGTCTGTACACAACACGCTGGTACACGCTAAGCCTGTGAGGCGCATGAGTCAATGATGCCCTCGCCAGACATTGCTGGGGATGCGCATTATACGGTGTGCAACTTGACTACACAGCCAGCCGGAGCCTGGCCAGTTGTCAATTATCAGGTTATAAATCGTTAAGTAGCATTAACTCCCGCGGATGTGGGTGCAGGTACCAGGACCGGTCAATGTATTCGTTCGGGTGTTTTCTAAAGTGGTGGCGGAGCAATGTAATGGGCACGATCAGCGGTAGTATACCGGCACGGTATTGGTGGATGGTGTCGGTGAGTTCCTCTTTATCGTCAGCGTCCAGGTGGCGCTTGAGGTAGCCCTGAATGTGCTGCAGAACATTCACGTGATTTTTCCGGGTCGGCACAATTTTGAGCAGCGCTGTCAGTTTATCAATATAGATGTCCAGGAAATCCTCGATATCAGTGCTTGTCGATTGCGATAAGCGGTGGCCCAGTTGCCGGTTAAGCGTTTGGTTATGACTCATCAATATCAGCTTATGGCGGGCGTGGAAGGTGGTCAGGTCATGCCAGGTTGGTTTGTTAGCCCGAAGGGTTCGCCAGCGGTGATAGATGAACACCCGTTGTACAAAGTTTTCACGTAGGCCTGCGTCACCCAGTCGACCTTCTTCCTCAGTCGGCAGATGAGGAAAGTTCTGCATGAGTCGCTCGGCATAAATGCCGACGCCGTGACGCAATGGTTGCCCGCTATTTTTGCCGCTCGTCTTTGGGTAAACCTTGACCCGCTCCATGCCACAACTGGGCGAGTCTTTCTTAAAAATATAACCGCAGATATTGTTATGCCAGCTGGCTTGCTCGTCGGCGCATTTGACCAGTTGTGCGGTGACGTCCAATGCGGAATTTTTTACCCCAACACAGTGGATGCCATCCGCTTCATTAACCAGTCGTATCGGTTCCCGTGGTACACCGAGGCCGACGGCCATTTCAGGACAAAATGCTGAAAATTCGAAATACCTGCCCAGGCTCTGCACGATGTAGTCGTTGTTTTTGTGACCGCCATCGTAGCGCACACGTTCGCCGAGCAGGCAGCTGCTGATGCCTATAGGAAGCTTGCTGGGCGGTTCTGCTTCGAGCATATGGGGTAAGCCTGTACGCCAACTATCTAAGACGAAGTTCTAATATGCAGCCAGTCTGACTGGCCTGTACAAGGTTGTCGAGTGGCGGTATCAATGCGCTCATGTTGCGCAGTGCCGGATTGATCATGAGAAATACTAGAAGAAATAGCCGACCTCGATTTGTAGGTAATCGTCCTGCCTGAGCTGCCCGCCAAGCCGGTCTGCGTTAAGGTCGTTGAAAGGTTCGGCCCCCGGATACCCCGAAAACATCAGTGCCTCCAGGGTTATGGCGACTGATTTTCCGTAGTGCATGGAGAACTCCAGGACCAGGTTGTGGGCTGAGGTGTCGGCGTCCTGTATCCATAGTGCCAGTATCTCCGTGCTGTTCAGGTTGTTTAATGTCCAGCGTGTTCCGACGACGATATCTTCTTCCTGGGCGCTCAAGGCCAGATCCTTGCGCTCATCGTAAATGCCTTCCAGGATAATGCCCAGGTCATGGGTCGTGTTAAAAATGGCATACATGTTGTACTCAAACCCTCCCGTCACGGCATAGTAATTATCGACGGAAAACTGCAGATTGGGCTGGCCTTCTCGGTAAATAGTTTCGAGTTTCCATAACCAGGCATTACGGATGTATTGTGCTTCGAAACCGAACTGCCTGATCTGCGGATAATAGGGCGCTAAGACGGTTGTGGATTGCGTCGTCGACCTGACGATACTCGGATCGCGCCCGGTACCCTCGAAATAGGACAGCGCGAGTTCGGTCTGCTCAAAGCTTTGCTTTAGACGAATTGCCCAATCAAGGTGATGCTCCCTGTCGCGGTGCTCGTAGACAGGATTATCGGTGTCGATGACGATGGCGGGGCGCAGTCGTCCGGCCTTTCCGGCAAACGTTCGCTCTCGAAAATAGGGCATTAAATAGATGTCGACCAGGCCATTGGCAAGGGGCAGGGATAGACTCAACATCGGTTGACCGAGTTTTTCCTCCTGGTCGAGTGCTTCGATGGCATCAGTCTGGTTGATAATATCGACCAGGTGCTGGGCTTCGGTGACGCCCCAGAAAACCTTGTTGATACCGACGCCCACCTCTACGTTTGAACCTGCCCACAAAGCGTAAGCCTGGCGTATATCGCCGTGACTGCGCTCATCGTCCTGAAAGTCCTGTCGGAAAAATGGCACAAATTCAAAGCTCAGTGCTTTGGAAAATTCGTGATAAGCGCTTAATTCGACGGCGATAGATTGGTTCTGTGAAGCCTGTCCGGGATAATCCGGGGCTTCGCTAAACAGGCGTACTTGGCCGAACACCTCGCCCTCAAACTCCCAGCCCTGGGCCGATGCGCAAACCAGGGTCACGCTCAGCACCAGCACTCGCTGAACGATTGCCCACATCCTCAACGTACCCGTCGTAAACTGTTTTCGTTAAAGTCTTCGTCACTCAGACCCTGGCGAAACACGTATTCACTGGCAATCATCTCTGTCATTTTGCCGTCGAGCTGGTTAATCATTGATAAATGACCTGGACGCCAGTATTTGTCCAGATATTTTTTGTAGCCAGAGACCGTAAGCACCTTAATAAGCGCCTGTTTGCGGTCATAGAATTCAATTTTGTGGATACGGTACTCGCTTTTGTCCACCCAGACGATCTGGCGGGTGTAACCTGAGTCTGGATCTGTTGGCGTTCGAACGACTTTATAACAGTCATTATCGCCAAGGGCGTCGTCGCCAAGGTACTGGTAGGTGTAGTCGTCGACTTCCTGGGGACTCAGGTCTTCGTAGGCAAACTCGCTGCCGACAAAGGAGCCAGCGCGCGATGCGCCACTAATACGCTTGACGCGTCCGAGCGCAGGCAGATACAACCATTGATCGTCATTGCCGACGCGGTGAGCATGGGTGAGCAGAGCCGTGCCGCGGATATGCTTTGGTTCCCTGAAAACTATCAGTACCTTGTCGCCATCGGTATCGCCTTCGAGCACAGTGTTGTCCATAACACGACGGCTTTCCTGGCCGGACTGATTTCGCAATACCATTTCCTGACGTGACGAGAAATCAGCAAATCCCAGGTCTCGACGATCTATTTCTTCGAATATCGCTCGACCTTGCTGCTCGGCGGTTTCGCCGCTAGCCAACAGGGGCAGGGCAAGCAGGAAGCAGACTATAAGTCGCGAAAACATAGTGCTATTTTTATGCCTGGACGGGAATCTAAGGTGAGCTCGGGTCATGACTGTTCGCCTTCTTTTTGTCTATTAACATCAACAGGGTGGGCAATATCAGATAAGTGACGGTTAGTGATATGGACAAGGATAGTGCAGTCATGAGTCCAGTAAACCGATTGATATTTATGGATGAAAACAACAGCACCAGAAAACCCGAAATAAGTATAAAGGAGGTGACGCCGAGGGCTGTACCAACCCGGTGATAACTGTAACGTACGGCCTCTTCAACGCTGTAGTTATTTAGTCGGCGAGCACGCAGGTATTTGCTTAAAAAATGGATAGTGTTATCGACCACGATACCAAAAGCGATGACCAGCGCCGGAACCGCTGCAAAACTCAGGCGACCATTAAACATCCCCCACAGACCAAAGGCGATGATGCCTGGGGCGATATTGGGAAGGATGCTGAGGACACCCAGTTTGACATCGCGAAGCACTAAAGTAATTACCAGGGAAATAGATACAACTGCAAGGATGGCGCCTGCGATCATCGATTTGCCGTTCGCTTTACCCATGTGGCCCAGCATGACCGACGGACCAACGCCTTCCCCGAGGCGCAGCGCGGGCAGGTTTTGAGCGGCAAAGGCCCGTGCATTGGTGTCGGCAGCGACAATCATATTTGACTCGACACCGGCCATGGTGATGGTGATACGCGTTGTCTGGCGGTTGATATCCACCAGGTTATTGACGTCCAGCCCATAGGGCAGAGACAGCTCATAGAGCAGGTGGTATTGAGCGGCCAGATCAGGTTTGTCAGGGGTGCGGTAATAGAGGTCGT
>JBFJZC010000135.1:0-8004 GCA_041622295.1 Porticoccaceae bacterium | reverse complement strand
GGAGAAGGCTCGTGACCTGGCCCCGGATGACCCTGTGATTCTCTACCACCTGGCTGTCGTCTATAAGGAATTGGGTAACGCGAGCGCGGCGACAAAATTGTTCAATACGGTGCTTGAAATGAAACCGGATGCAGCACTCGCTGCTGAAATACGGATCGCGCTGGATAACAAGTAGCGCGCATCATTAAGGGGGATTCCCTGGGCAGGGAATCCTGGTCAGCAATGCCAGCTTGACACGACTAATATGCCGTAAGCTGGGTTGTGCCGGGCTGGGTGAACTTCAGTGACTCCGAGCAGCTCCCCTGCTTAATCCCGGCAGGCCATTCCCCAGCAGGCTATTCCCGGCAGTTTACTCGCAGTTTATTACTCAAAGTCACTATCATCCAGTATGCGCATCGGCATGACATCGCTATCTTTGGTGATGACCGGTGAGCGATCCACACGTGCACAGCTACCGGCGTACCACCCAGCCACCGTGAATGTTGATATCTGCACATAGTAGTCCTCTATCAGCGGTAGCGGCCAAAGTTCCTGATAGACCTGATCCTGATGGGTGAACTGTCCTGATGTGGCGTCGATGGTGTCGCTGTTCTTATCGATGATGCTGATATTGTGCCCACAGCGGCCAGCGATGGGTTTTACCGCGTAGCCGCTTTTTACAAGTTCATCGGTGAGTGCAAATCCAGTTTCCAGCAGGTAGTCGTTGTCCGGGAAAAGTGACGATAAAACGGGCAAAATTGCCTTGTTGCTGGGTATTAAAGTCCACAGTGGTTCATAAACCATCACCCCGTCTCTGAGCAGCACGTCGACCAGCCGTGGCGGTGTATTACGGCGATCATCAAAGCGGTAGTCACGCAATTTACTTTCATCTTCCTCGCACTCAAGCCTGATCTGATCAAGCGCGGTTTCCCAGGCCCAGGTTTTCCACACCCATTTTATCTGCAGCCCTTCCTGGTCGAGGATGTTGCCATTTTCGTCCCAGGAAAGTCCGCTCAAGCCCCGGATAATCCGGCATTCAATACCGGCATTTTCCAGCGCAGATTTCATAAACAGCGCATGGTAGGACTCTTCCTTGTCTTTGTCCTGCATGATGTGCAGCACATCATCCACGTCGCTATTTTTCCAGGCTTTAACCAGTGACTGAAAGAGAAATTCGCCGGGATCACTGCCCTCATCGCATTCGTAATGTTCCGCCCAGCGTCCCTGGACCTTGCCGCACTCCATATAGCATGATGCGGAATCAGCGTTGTATTCGTAGGCTTTTATGCCGCGTTCGCTGACGGCAAAATCAAAGCGACCAGTAATCATCTGGTTGCGGCGGTTATTCCATGAATTTCTTATTCTCGGCCACACCGCGCGCGGCAAATTAAAGGTCGCAAGAATGGCGTCATGCTTAAGAACGTGTTCAGTGGCGAACATGAACTTGGCATGAAGTTCGTTTGATGCCTGGCGAAGTTCCCGCTGCGCCGATTTAGACAGGGCGTAATAACGGTATTGATCCGCGTCAACACTGCTAAGCTTGTGCCCACCCATCATTTCCACGTAGGCGGCCTCGTCTTCATTGGCGACATTAAGCCACGACTTTTTCCTGTTTGCGTCGGGCTCGACAGCTCTTAACTGCATGGCCAGCAGGCGATTATCGAAGGCTTCTTCCTGTTCAGCGTGCCTGTCGTCATCGGTTTGAATAACCCAGCCTAAAATCGTCGCGTCACCGTAGGTACACTGAATCCAGTATTCGCCATCTTCCGTTAATGTCGCCTTTATCTGGCGAGAAAAATGCTGTTCTTCATTCCATGTCTGGTGGGTGACATTTTGTTCAACGACGCGGATATGGTCAGCCGTGACTTCAGTGACGATCGCAACATGCCCCGTGTTGACGAACTCGCCACCCTCGTTCCAGATCAGCATGCAACCGGTTTGCGGCAGGCGTTTTGAGCCATTGGCGAAGGCATGCAGCGGTAGCGCCGCGCCGTCGCTGATGCGTTGGGCAAAGCGCAATTTGAAAATGTCGTAGGCCATCGGAACATCTTCGAAAATGTAGCCCTGGGTGACGTAGAGCCAGCGCCTGGCAAATTCAACGCATTGCCATTTGTAACCCATCCGTATGCCATCCAGATGGCTTTGGTAGGACTGTCGGGTTGGAAATTCACGCTCATCGGCGGAATCGTAATCCGATGAGTAAATGGGCACCCCTCCGGGGGCTAGTCCAAGTACAGCGCCAAACTTCGCGCGGGGTTTTTTACTGGCTGCTTTCATCTATTGCAAAACCTCATGCTAATTGGCGTGCTGAGTCTCGTTGCGGCGTGGTGTTTCACAGGATTCTGTGGTGGAGGATAAGTTAGTCGGTACATCGGAAGAGGGCTTTCGCTGCGTAAAAATAGGCCGAGTGCTACGGCGTTCGATGTTGCGCTCAATCAAGATAGTTGATTCAGTGGCTAGTTGGTGTATTGGTGCCTTAACAAGGGACTCGCGCGTTGCCTGTCTCGTGAATGTATGGGTGTGCAAGGCTGGTTTCAGCTCATGTTATCAGGTTTGTGGGGCGAACGAAATTGGTGGAATCCTGACAGTTTTTACTCGCTCGATGCCTGGCGTTTCTATGCGGCAGGCTGAAGGCGGTGTCAATTCATAAAAAATTAAACGGGCGGTATTGAAAAATTATTCACGACCCCTAGATAAGGCATACCTGAGTAAATCTACCCGGGTACTCAAATGTAAAGTTGCTTCTATTTAGCACAGCTTTATTTCGTATAGCTTCAATCGGAGGATATGTTATGAAGACAATTGATGTAATCCCGCTTTATCGTCACATCACTGGCTTTGATGGCCTGAGTTCGTTTCTCGACAGCACCTCTAGTGCAGACAGCACGGAGCTCGGTTCCGCGCCTTACAACATTGAGAAAACTAATGAAAACAGTTACACCGTCTCACTCGTCGCGGCCGGATTTGCCGAGGATGAACTTGATATTAGTGTTGAGCGGGGCGTACTTACCGTGCGCGGTGAGAAAAAAGTTGATGAGATGCCCAAATATATTTATCAGGGCATAGCCAATCGAGCACTTGAGCGTAGGTTTAGCCTGGCCGAACACGTTGAAGTGATCGGCGCGCGCCTTGAGCACGGCTTACTGATGATTGATCTGGTCAAAAATATTCCCGAGGCCATGAAAGCCAGAACGATTCCGATCAACGCGAGCAATAACGTTATTGCGCACGACGCTGAGCAGCAAGCGATTAAGGCGGCCTGATGTTGTCACGGCGAGGCCTGGGTGGCTACCTTGGCCTCGCCGGGCAGTAGATCGGTTTTACGGCCCTGGTTCAGACGTAATAAGTGGGTGATGGACGAAGCGACGTGGACGGTAGTTTGTTTTGTAGATAAATCAAATTCCTTTATAAAAAAATAGACGAGTAGGCTCTGTAAGTTGAAAAGTCCGGTAAGGAGAGACTGATGAAGCGACGCTTATTTGCAGGTTTTGCCGGGTTGCTAATATTCATGCCGTTGCAAGTGGTACTGGCACAGCCGTTATATAACGACACGGGTAATGTGTTTACGTCGCTCGCACCCATGCTTAAAAAGGTCAATCCTGCTGTCGTCAACATTTCGACTTATTCAACGGAGCATCACACTTATAACCCCTTACTTAACGATCCCTTTTTTCGACATTTTTTTGATGTGCCGGGTGACCAGCGCTTCCGACAGGATGCCCCAAAAAAACGGCAGCAAAGCGCGGGTTCTGGCGTGATTGTCGACGCGGACAAGGGGATTGTGATGACCAATTACCACGTGATTAAGGGCGCTGACGACGTCGAAGTGTCGTTGATTGATGGTCGTGGTTACCAGGCCAAAGTGATGGGAGTCGATCCCGAACTGGATATTGCGATACTGAGTATCAAAGCGGATGGTATTGCCGCGGTACCCATGGCTGATTCAAGCGAACTGGAGGTGGGCGATTTCGTCGTTGCCATCGGCAATCCGTTTGGTCTGGGACAAACAGTGACCACGGGGATTGTCAGCGCCCTGGGTCGCTCGGGACTGGGTATGCAGGGTTACGAAAATTTTATTCAGACCGATGCGTCAATTAATCCGGGTAATTCTGGTGGGGCATTGGTTAATTTCCGCGGTGAGCTGGTAGGAATTAACACAGCGATTATCGCCCCCGCTGGCGGCAATGTTGGTATCGGGTTTGCCATTCCGATCAATATGGCCAAAGCCAGTATGGCGCAGATACTGAAGTCTGGTGAGGTTAAGCGTGGTCAGATAGGAGTCAGTATTCAGGATATAACGCCGGATTTAAGGCAGGCATTCAACTTGCAAAACGGTCAGACAGGGGTGCTGATTACCGACGTTGTCAGTGCCTCGCCAGCGCAAAAAGCGGGGTTAAAACCCGGAGACATAGTGGTCGAAATAGACGGTAAGCCTACCCGATCCACCGGCCAGCTGCGCAGCCAGCTGGGCATGAAAGCTATTAATGACCGTGTCAAACTGGTGATCCTGCGCGAAGGCGCAAGAAAATCAATGTCTGTCAAAGTTGGCGAGCCAACGGTAAATACCACTGTCGATGGCAAACTCCACCCCTTACTTAATGGCGTACAGTTTTCCAACAACCCCGATGGGCAGGGTGTTGTCGTTAGCGCGCTAAGTTCCAATTCCACCGCTGCTTACAGCGGTTTGCGGCCGGGCGATGTCGTCGTCGGGGCGAACAGGATGCGCGTTTATGATATCGATTCATTTGCCAACGCACTGCAACGAAGTCAATCGTCGGTGTTGTTGCACGTCAGTCGAAACGGCGGGTCTCTATACATTGTCATTCGTTGACTATCGTTATTCGCTCGACATTGCCATTTGTTAAACATCCTTATTTGCCAGGTTGCCCGAGTGACCCCGGGTGATTTTTGTCGTGACGGTGGAGGACGACAGGCGTTGGCCGTACCTACGATCCATACCCCTCGACCGCCATGATTTCGAGAAAGTCTGTGAAACCGTGGTGTCCCCACTCGCGACCGTTGCCGGACTGTTTGAAGCCGCCAAAAGGCACGCCAAACCCGCCGGAGGCGCCGTTAATGTGGACATTACCGGCACGAATTTGTGAGGCTACCTGCCGCGCATGGTTGATGTCGTTGCTCTGTACGTAGGCCGCCAGCCCATAGGGCGTGTCATTGGCAATACGAATGGCTTCCGCTTCGGTATCGTAGGGAATCATGGTGAGCACCGGGCCGAAAATTTCCTCTCTGGCGATGGTCATGTTGTTATTGGCTTCGGAAAATACCGTGGGGCGGACAAAGTATCCTTTGTCGATGCCATCGGGACGCCCAGGTCCACCCGTGACCAGTTTGGCACCTTCCTCCAGACCCTTTGCAATTAAACTCTGAATCTTGTCGAATTGCGCCTTTGAGACCACCGGCCCCATGGTGGTGTTGTCGGCGGTGGGGTCGCCGACGACCACTGATGCGCTTACCCTGGCCGCGATGGCTTCCGCCTGGGCCAATTTGCTGGCGGGCACCAACATGCGTGAGGGCGCGTTGCAGGACTGCCCGCTGTTGCCGTACATATGGGTGACACCACGAGTGACCGCAGCTTCCAGGTCGGCGTCATCGAGGATGATATTTGGCGACTTGCCACCGAGTTCCTGAGTGACCCGTTTAACGGTGGGCGCGGCATTTTGCGCGACCAGGGAGCCGGCACGAGTGGAGCCGGTGAAAGACATCATGTCCACATCCGGGTGCTTGGACAGCGCCGTGCCGACGACGGGGCCATCGCCGTTAACGAGGTTGAACACGCCAGGGGGAACGCCTGCTTCGTGCATAACCTGTGCCCATAAGTAGGCCGAGAGCGGTGCGATTTCACTGGGTTTTAGCACCATTGTGCAGCCCACCGCGAGCGCCGGGGCAACCTTGCAGCCAATCTGGTTAACCGGCCAGTTCCACGGCGTAATCAGACCGCAGACGCCGATGGGCACCTTAAAAATGCGGTGCTCACCCATATCTTCTTCAAAAGCAAAAGTTTTGAGGACACTGACAGCTTCTTGCAAGTGGCCCTGACCGCAGAAAGCCTGGGCACCGGCCGCGAAGTCCTTCGGTGCGCCCATTTCCTCGCGGATGGCGTCGGCGATATCGTTGTAGTATTTCTTGTAGACCGCCACGCAGGATTCCAGTAACTCAACGCGCTCCTGGCGCGAGGTGCGGCTGTAACTCTCAAATGCTCGCCTGGCGGCGGCTACCGCCTTATTGACGTCGGCTTCGGAACCCATGGAGATATGGGCGCAGACTTCTTCGGTGGCAGGATTAATGACATCCAGGTCATCGGCGATTGTCGGATCCACCCATTCACCACCGATATAAAACTGCTTGTACTCGCGCATTGCTGTTCTCCAGATAGGTGTCGATGACGATAAGTGTAGCACCGCCCCAGAGCTTGGTAGCGCCGATCCGCAATGCCAAATAGCGGTAACTATAGACCACCGTGTTAGGGGCGGTCAGGGGACGTCAGGGCGGATAAGCGCAGCCCACTACACACTGTTTTATTATTTTGTTTGCTGAAAAGGCCCGCCCCTATGCCGGGGGCGGGCCTTTTCAGCGTCAAGCTGGTCTGGCAAGACTGCTGGCAGTCATGCCGGGAGCGATCACCGTGCTGCTGGGATGTTCTTGCCCACGGGTACCCCGTCGATAATCTGGTCGCAGTATTCCGACAGCCCGTAGCCGACTTTATCTTGGTAGCGATATTCCGTCATGACCTCGGTGATGCGGGTGTGTAGCCACTCGCCATTGTCCAGCTGCCGACGGTTGCGCACGGGCACCAGGGTGATGACCTTGCCGGTAATCACGTATTCGCCCTTTTCTGTTTTTGCCCAGGCGCGCAGGGCGGTCTGGTTGAAATCATCATCCCACTCGGAGTCGACAGTACAGTCGGTAATCAGCTCGTATTCACCGTTGTTCAAAATCATGCCGCCGCAATCAAGATCGCCTTCTGCGGTGCCGGTGGTCATGATCATGGCGCCGAAAGTTTCATCAAAACTGATGGGCAGCCAGCGATACCAGTGAATGTTTTGCCAGTAACGGGGACCCCAGGAGTGATCGCGCAGGCCATAGCCGGAAATCGTCCAGGTGTCGTCACCGACCTTGATGGTGCCCTCGGCTTTGACGTGTTGCTCGAAGTGGGCGCGGGCCAGCGCGTGTTGCATATCCAGCTCGATGGGCGAGCCGTCCGCGTTCAGATGCTCACCGCCGTACATGGGTGAAACGCCAGTGTAATCGAGATCCACAGAACAGTGCTTTTTGGGGTTTTCCTTAAACGCCTTGCTGGGGTCAAGCAGCGCCTGTGGATCGGACATCACCAGAATATCGCCCTCGTAAACCACGCGGAGCTTTTTGTAGGGCTCGATAATATCGAAACGCGCGCCACCGGCGGCAAAGGCATCATTGCTGGTGATGGGGGCTTTCTGAAACATAAAGCCGGCAGTGCCGTCGGGGAAGTACAAACAGATGGTGACCTCTGCATAACCTTCATTGACGCGGTTGCCGATACGAAACCAGCCACCCATTTTTTGCTCGCCATCGTAGATATTGAAGTAGGCGCTTTCGTTGAAGTTGGAAACCGCTTCGGGTTCGTGGGTATATTCGTCCTTGGGTTCCATCCGGACGTTGTCGCCGGGCTTGGTAATAAATACGTGTTTTGCCATTTTATGTGCTCCGCTAGCAGGGCCAGGATAAGATTGATAGTGGTCGCGAGTATGGTCGATGACCGAATTGTCGGCAAGTTTGGATCGCTGGCATCGGCAGTGGATAAGCAATGCTTCGACTGGCTTGCGGTCAAATAGGTCAGCGGGCCTGCTATAGTGCCCACTCGCAGAATACTCACGCATGAAATGCCAGGTTTTAACTTAATTCAGCTTGTTGTGTGCAGACTGGTGGTAGAAAATATATGACAGCCTTTGCGTCGATCCCGTTCCTGAACAGTTATCTTGAGCTCGGTGAACAGTTTTATTCAGCGCAACAGCCAACGCCGGTATCGGC
>JBFJZC010000134.1:0-8058 GCA_041622295.1 Porticoccaceae bacterium | reverse complement strand
TAGTAACGATAATAGCGATAAAAACAGTGGCGGCGACCTCTTTGGCCCCCGGCACCTTCATGCCAACCAGCAGGCCCGCGAGGGCAGCGGGAATGACGCCGGTTTCGCGCGTCCAGCACATAAATAGCATTTCATTCAGCGTCCACCTGGCGCGTCGATCCGGCAGGCAGCAAAGAAATACGGTTAATGGCCGGGCCACCAGCATCAGAACCGCGACAATGATGATGCCGTCGACCAGGTAGCGGTTGATCAGCTCGAAATCCACATGTGAACCGAGCAGAATAAACACCATGATGCGCATTATCTCGGCGATGATGCCCTGAAACGATTCAAAACTCTGAGTATCGTGGTCGGTAAAGGCGGCTTTAAATGTTCGGCGGTTGCCGACCATAATGCCGAGCACGAAAACCGCCATAAAACCTGACGTGCCCATGGCGTCTGCGCCCAGATAGGTCGCCAGTATTGCGACAATCTTGAACACCGGAGCGAAGCCGGTGAACAAACCAATTTTCTCTGGCGAGATAAGGTAGATAAACGTGAACCCGGCCAGCAGGCCGACCAATAAACCACCACCGCCGGTATAGGCGAGATCGGCGAGGGTGTTAGGGAGGGAAAAGGCAGCCGCCCCCATCATAAGTCCCGCGATGGTGAACGTAATGATCGCGCCCATGGCGTCGTTGAATGCCGATTCGGCCATCACCGTTTGTGCGACGCGCTCCCGAATAGGTACCTGTTTGAAGATTGGCACCAGCGTTGCGGGGTCGGTGGATGCGATCGCGGCGCCGATCAGCAGTGCCACCATGACCGGAATTCCGGCAATATAGTGAGCGGCCGCAGCGGTCACCGCAGCGGTAATCAGCAGGCCAATGGTGGCCAGGACCGAAATCGAAATCCACACTTTTGTCAGGACTTGCAGGCGTAGCGAGGCCCCGCCATCAAACACCAGGTAAGACGCACCGAAAATAAGGATTGCCTGATTCACGGAGCTGTCGGCAGAGATATCGAGCACGCCTAGCCCGGCATTGCCCAGCACCATACCGGCGAGCAGGTAGAGCACAATATCGGGGATACCGACTTTTCTGGACAGTGCGCCACACAGGCACCCGACGCCGAGGATGACGGAAAATCCGCCGAGGATGTGTTTGGCAAATTCGATGGTGTCTACGGGTAGCATAAGCTTATGTTTGGGCCTCTGGTCACGAGCTTGCCGACTAAATATGCGGCGAATAACGCGGCGCATTCTAGCGGAATAAGCGGCTAGCCAATACACAAATAGGGGCTGAACGGGAAAAATGGCGAGCGTTACGCGCGGCGGGAGTTTTTTGTGATGAGCATCCGGTTGACTCGATAGCGTGCTTTGAGCGGAGAGAAAAATTTATGGATGCACTAGTGCGACTATGTAGTGCGGCAAGAACGAAGATGCAGTTTTAAAGTCGGTCCAACAAATTTCCTGGCCTTTGCCCCGCTCCTCGCCGGTATACTGTTATCAGTGTTGCTTCACGACAGGGTTGCTCCGGTCATCTGGTCACAATGTTAAAGAAGGGTACCCATGGACTTCCACTTTCAGACGTTGATTTCCCAGCTTAACGAGGTTGCTGCACAGACTTACGATGTTGTTGCGCAACCGGCGGTCCTTTATCAGGGGGCAATCATCATTGTGCTGTTTGCCGTTTCGCTGTTTATATCCTCGCGGATAGAACCTCGCCTTGAGGCGCTCGCGCGCAATATCCGTGGTAACCCTGGATTGCTGCGGATAATTGTTGCTTTTTTGCGCAGACTCGAATGGGCCTTTTTCATCGTATTACTCGGTGTGGCGCTGGCCTTGATGCGTACGCTGGCCTGGCCCGGTCGTGACTATATCGTCTACGTGGCTTTGTTGCTGGCGCTGGCGTGGCTGGTGATAGCGGTCCTGTCGCGGTCAGTCCGCAATCGCATGATGGCGCGATTTATTAGCATCGCCGGCTGGTCCTATGTGGCCATCACTATTCTCGGCATTACGTCAGAGGCGGCGGCCTTCCTCGATTCGGCCGGGTTTTCCGTCGGCGATGTACGCATCTCCGCGTTGCTGCTGATCAAGGCAGTGGCCTTGCTGGGGGTTACCCTGTGGGTGGCGGTGTCGGTGGGTAATTTCCTCGACAGGCGCATTCAGAGTAACGAGGATCTGACGCCAAGTTTTCGAGTGCTGATCGGCAAGGTATTGAAAATCACGCTGATAGTGGTGGCGGGATTCGTCGCCATGTCGGGTATTGGCATCGACCTTACACTCTTCACGGTATTTTCTGGTGCCATTGGTGTGGGTATCGGTTTCGGCCTCCAGAAGGTGGTGTCTAATTTTATTTCAGGCCTTATTATTTTGCTCGACCGATCGATAAAGCCGGGCGATACCATCTCGCTTGGCGATACCTTTGGGTGGATCCGCGAACTGCGTGCCCGGTTCGTTTCCGTAGTGACACGCGATGGCCGTGAATTCCTCATTCCCAATGAAGATTTTATTACCCGGGAAGTTATCAACTGGTCCTATTCCGACGATTTTGTGCGCATCGATATCCCTTTTGGCGTGTCTTACGATGCCGACCCCCATGAGGTAACGGAAATCTCCATCGCCGCCGGGGTGGGCGTAGAACGGGTAGTAGCTCACCCACAACCGGTATGCTGGTTGACCGGGTTTGGCGACTCGTCACTGGATTTTGTACTGCGAGTCTGGATCAGAGACCCGCAGAAAGGCCTGACCAACGTCCGTGGCCAGGTGCTGCTGGCGCTCTGGGATACCTTTAAGGCGCACGGGGTCAACATACCTTACCCACACCGCGAAGTGATAATGAAAAACCCGGTGAAACTTGCCGAACTGGAAACGGCCCCGAGCAAATAGAGAGTGACACGCCAACCGCGGCTGCTTTTGCGGTTCCGGCGTCTGGGTCTTGATGCTGTCAGGGGTTACGAAGTAAAGGCCCCCAGAAATTGCTTCACACGTACTCAGTGCGTATGTCGGTGATGAATATCCGGGAAGTGCGGATGTTTGTGCGTCACTTTCGCGTGCCTGTGCAGGTGATCGTGTGATCCCTGTAGCTGCGACTCAGAGCCATGCAAGTCGGCCGAATCAGGATAGCCAGATGAGTCATGGGCGTGCTCGTGATGCGTGTCATGCACGTGCCGGTGGCGGTGTTCTACCTCATAGTGCGTGTGTTCGTGTGTGTGGTGCTCGGTCAGGTGCAACCACACGCCCAGAGTCATCAACGCGGCAGCCAGCCAAAACGCAGGTGTGGTTGATTCGCCCAGTAAAGCCAGCGCTACGACTGCCCCGATAAACGGTGCGGTAGAGAAATAGGCGCCCGTTCGAGCACTACCAAGACCCCGTAGTGCCAGTACAAACATCACCAGACTGATGCCGTAACCGAACAGGCCGACTGACGCAGTTGCCATCAAAATACTGGTGTCTGGTAAGTGGGCACCCAGGCTCAGGGCCAGCGTCAGGTTGACGAGCCCGGCAATAAACCCTTTGCTACCAGCTATAAACAGTGCATCCGAGGCGGACACTTTCCGGGTCAGGTTATTATCGATAGCCCAACACGCGCAGGCCGCAGCAATGGCCACAGGGCCAAACCAGCCGGATGTGCCGCCCGCCGCCGCAGCGGATGGCCAGGACAGGACGATGCCCCCGGCGACGATCGCTATCATGCCGAGCACAATGCGCCGGTCGGCGTTTTCCCGAAACACCACCCAGGCGATCACGGCAGTAAGGACTGCCTCAAGGTTTAGTAACAGAGATGCTGTCGAGCCCGGGGTCGATATCAATCCATAGAGTAACGCCACCGGGCCGAGTATGCCGCCGAAAAAGATGGCACCCAGCAACCAGGGCCATTCCCGTGCCGCCAGCCCTGATGCTTTCCAGCCACCGTCCCGAATGATTCTGACGGCGCTTAGGCCGACCCCGCTACCCAGGTAAAGCAAGCCCCCGAGCAATAACGGTGACACCTCGCCGACCAGTAATTTTGCGAAAGGCGTACTGGCGCCGAAGAGGGCGGCAGCCATCAGAGCATACAAAATATCGCGGTTCATCGACTGTTCTTCGTCTGTTGTGTGGCTGTAAATACCGCGAGTGGCATTAAGCGCAGGGTAGCGGCGGGTGAAAACAATGTAAGGTTCAAGCCTTCGCCTGAGCAGTTTACTCGCTGTAGATATTGTGTGTTGGCCTTTGCGCAGCGACCTGTGCTATCAGTAACACTTAGCACCATAATTAGTACCGTAGTCGACCTCCGCTGGAAATCGGGCAAGTAATTCGCCCATTTATTCGTTACAATCCCGCGCCTTTTCCACCTGTGCTTTGTGCCTCGTCAGTTTGAGTTGCTGCTGGCGGCCATCGGCTTATCGCGACAATTCACCAACCTGCACGCCACCACGATTTCACTCCCGCAAGCCCCATGGTTGAGGCCATCAAACCCTATGTTTGAAACCCTGAAGAAAGACTGGTTCGGTAATGTACGTGGAGACCTGCTCGCCGGCCTGGTTGTCGCGCTGGCACTTATCCCCGAAGCCATCGCGTTTTCCATCATTGCCGGGGTTGACCCCAAGGTCGGCCTTTACGCCTCGTTTTGTATTGCGGTGACCATCGCCTTTACCGGTGGTCGCCCCGGCATGATCTCCGCCGCCACCGGCGCGATGGCGCTATTAATGGTCACCCTGGTAAAAGAGCACGGCCTGGAATATTTATTGGCGGCTACCTTGCTTACCGGGGTGCTGCAAATCATTGCCGGTTTTTTAAAGTTGGGCGGGCTGATGCGCTTTGTCTCGCGCTCGGTGGTCACTGGGTTTGTGAATGCCCTGGCCATTTTGATATTTCTCGCCCAGGTACCCGAGTTACGAAACGTTACCTGGCATGTCTATGCCATGACCGCCGCAGGCCTCGGTATTATCTATCTGCTGCCGCTCATCCCGGTGGTGGGCAAAATTCTGCCTTCGCCGCTGGTCTGTATTCTGGCGCTCACGGTGCTGGCCGTGATGATCGGGCTGGATATCCGCACTGTCGGCGACATGGGCCAATTGCCTGATACCCTGCCTATTTTCCTCTGGCCGGAAGTGCCCTTAAATTTTGCAACCCTGGCCATTGTGTTTCCCTACGCGGTTGCGCTGGCCCTGGTTGGTCTACTGGAATCCATGATGACCGCCGCCATTGTCGACGACCTGACCGACACCAATAGCGATAAAAACCGCGAATGCAAAGGTCAGGGCATTGCCAACATCGGTGCAGGCTTGATGGGTGGCATGGCCGGTTGCGCAATGATCGGCCAGTCGGTGATCAACATAAAATCCGGCGGCCGGGGGCGCCTGTCCACGTTTGTGGCGGGAGCCTTATTGATCATCATGGTGGTCTTTCTCGACGAATGGATTGGTCAGATCCCCATGGCGGCGCTGGTGGCGGTGATGATTATGGTGTCTATCGGCACCTTCTCCTGGGAATCCCTGCGCGACCTTAAAAAGAGTCCGCTGTCTAGCAACGTGGTCATGATATCCACCGTGGTGGTCGTGGTGGTCACCCACAACCTCGCGCTCGGCGTGTTTGTCGGTGTGCTGCTGGCGGCCATGTTCTTCGCCAATAAAATTGGCCGCTATATGGCCGTGAGCATTTCGACCGAGGAGCAGGACGGTGTGCGCACTTATAAAGTGGTGGGGCAGGTATTCTTCGCCTCTTCAGAACAATTCGTGCAATCCTTCGACTTTAAAGAGGTGCTGGAGCACATCACCATCGATGTCAGCGATGCCCACTTCTGGGACATTACCGCCGTCGCGGCGCTGGATAAAGTGGTGATTAAGTTTCGTCGCGAAGGCGCTGAGGTTAATCTGATCGGCATGAACGAAGCCAGCGCCACCATTGTCGATACCTTTGGCGTGCACAATAAACCGGACAAAGTCGCACAAATGTTCGACGCGCATTAATCCAGCAACCGACATGCAGCAAACGTCATCCAGCAACCGCCAGGGGATAAAAATATGATCAACGTTGTGAGTTGTATAGACGGTTCCCCCGGCGCGGTCGCCGTTTGTGACGCCGGTGCCTGGGCCAGCCAGCGCATGGGCGCGCCCCTGCAATTGCTGCATGTGTTGGACCGATCGGAGACCCCCGCTCATAGCGATCTCTCCGGCAGTTTGGGTGTCGATAGCCGCACCCACCTGCTTGACGAACTGGTCGAGCTGGATGCAAAGCGCAGTAAAGTCGCCCTGGAACACGGCAAACTGATGCTCGAAGCCGCACGCAGCCGCGCCGAGCAACAGGGCGCCCAAAGCATTACCACCCGGCAACGCCACGGCGCACTGGTCGAAAGCCTGCTCGATATGCAAAACGACACCCGCCTGCTGATCATGGGTCGCCTCGGTGAAAGTCATGCCGGGCAAGTACTGGCCGTCGGCGGCCAGCTTGAGAGCGTGATTCGCGCGGTCCATAAACCCCTGCTTATCACCCTCGATACGTTCGCCGCACCGAGCAATTTTATGATCGCCTACGACGGGCGCAGCGTGACCCAAAAAGCCCTCGATACACTTATCGGTAGCCCCCTGCTCCAGGGCCTGCCCTGCCACCTGGTGGCGGTTAACAACACCAGTCTCGACCGCGGCCCCGAGTTACAGGCGGCGCACGATAAACTTGCCGATGCGGGTTTCTCGGTCAGTTGCACCGTGCTCCGGGGAGAAGTACAGGCGGAACTACAGCGCTATCAACAGGCGCATGGTATCGAACTCATGGTCATGGGTGCCTACGGCCATTCCCGTATCCGCCGCCTGTTTCTGGGCAGCAACACCACCGACATGGTCAGCAGCAGCACCATTCCGCTGATTATTGTTCGCTAGCTAGCCGTGGACTCGGTCGTTCATGCGGGCTGCTTACTCGCGCTGACGTCCCGTCGCCACCCGATCTAAAGTCCCGCTCGCCAGGACCGCCAGGACCGCCAGGTCACCCGCCTGTCTGCCTGACTTGGCCTGGGCTTGAGGTTTTCATCGCTGGGGTAAGTTATGCGAGATCTTGCGTAACATATTTGGAAACGTGTATCCGAAAATCTACTGTCACAGTCGTGCGCAGTGTGTGTCTAATAGATATATGACAGAACAACACAACCCATTCGCGGATGCCACCGCAGATGACGGTCGCGACGAGGCGCTTCTGCGCATGATTGAAGGTGGCGATCGCGACGCCCTCGAAGAACTGGTCCTGCGTCATCAGGCGTGGATCTTTAACCTGGCGCTACGAATGGTGCATCGCCCCGAGGAGGCGGAAGATGCCACACAGGAGATATTGATCAAACTTATCACGAGGCTTGCCACGTTTGCCGGAGCTAGCAGCCTTCGCACATGGCTTTATCGCATCGCTATCAACCATCTGTTGAATATGAAACGTGGACGGGCGGAGTCGCGGGAGCTCTCGTTTGCGCAGTACGGGCAGAATCTCGACGATACTCCCAATGAAGAGTTTGCTGACCAGAACGCTATGTCAGCCGAAGCGCAACTTCTTGTCGCTGAAGCTCGGATAGGCTGCACATCGGGCATGTTGTTGTGCCTCGATAGAGGGCAACGACTGGTTTATATTCTCGGCGACATTTTCGGTGTCAGCGACCGTATCGGCGCGGAAATTCTGGCATTGAGTCGGAGCAATTTTCGGCAAAAACTGGCGCGAGCCCGTCGAGACCTCAATAGCTTTATGCAGGATAAGTGCGGCCTGGTAAACACCGCTAATCCCTGTCGCTGCGCCAGAAAGACGCAGGGATTCATCAAGACGGGACACGTCGACCCCGGAAATCTCGTGTTTGCCCGGGAACATGTGGCGCGTGTCCGCGATATTGCGGCACGCACGAGCGATAAGATAAGCGAACTCGATCAGGCATATGCAGAGATTCATCGCGACCATCCGTTTCAAAAATCGCCTGACTTTGTAGCAGCGCTCAAAGAGTTAATGAATCGCTCCACATTCCGCGGGACGTTGGAACTGGATTGAACGAGGCAGGGTGTGACTGATGTGCCCCAGGATTCGTTACTGCTATCGCTACGAACTCTTCGCGCGCAGCCCTGGTACCGCGC
>JBFJZC010000133.1:0-8092 GCA_041622295.1 Porticoccaceae bacterium | reverse complement strand
TATTCTGCTGAGCTCCAGCTGGACCGTGCACATTGCGCACCATGCTATGAAACACGGTAATCGCAGCAAGTTTAACTTGTGGCTGGGCATTACGGTGTTACTGGGTGTGACGTTTCTGTATGTTCAATACGTGGAGTATCACGAAGCCTACACCGAAATGGGCCTCACCTTGAAATCCGGTATCTATGGAACCACGTTTTTTATGCTGACGGGCTTTCATGGCTTCCACGTTACCATGGGTACCTTTATGCTATTTGTGCAGTGGATGCGTGGGCTTAAGGGGCATTTTTCGGCGAACGATCAATTTGGTTTCGAAGCGTCGTCCTGGTACTGGCACTTTGTTGATGTGGTGTGGCTGGGCCTGTTTATATTTGTTTACGTGCTGGGTTAGACAAACAGCGTAGTACGAAGACGGTTAGTGGCCAGGCTTATCCCTGGCCTTTTTCGTGACGGCAAGACCGTTGTTCATGGCTTGTCGACAGGTTGAGCGTTTTGGGGGTGGAGCTGTCTATCCCATGGCGCTTTACTCGATAACTGTCCCGAGTAAAAGCCATAGATAATGGAGCCAATCAGGGCTGTCGCCAGAGTTACACGAATGCCCAGGGCATACAGCGTGCGTTTGCGGGAATTACCGACATCCTTCATCAAAAAAACCAGTGCGCTGCTTAAGCTGATGAGAATGCCGATGAACAGTACGACGATGATTACCTTGAGCCACATCAGTTTTGTTCCGATCCTAGAGAGCGTTGATTTAACCACAGATGACCGATGATCTGCAGCTGGGCGGAAAAATTTCGCTGCGTTGGCAGTGGAACGCAAAAATACTGTGCTTTGCACTTATCTTTTTGCCGATCACGGTGTCTCTGGGGTTCTGGCAGTTACAAAGAGCTGAGCAGAAACACACGATTTTGGCGGCGCAGGACGCGCGGATCGATGCTTCAGCGGTCGACTTAAAAGGTGTGCTGACAGAAACCGACAATCAGTTTAGAAATGTCTGGGTGGTCGGCGATATTGATAACGACAAAACACTGTTACTCGATAACAGGGTGCGTCACGGGCGGCCAGGCTATGAGGTGTTAACACCGCTCCGGCTTGTTAGCGAGGGGAAATCACTCTGGTTACTGGTCAATCGCGGTTGGCTGGTGGGGGGCGTGGATCGTAGTACACTGCCGAAAGTGCCGCAACTCAAGGCCGGCGTACTGCAGGGGTATTTGTACCGGAGCGAGTCGGGACTGGTACTTAAAGATGAAGCCTGGCTGCGCGGCGTGTCACCACAGGTTATTCAGGCTGTCGACGAGGTGAAGGCAGCCGATTATCTAGGCGGTGTTGTGTATCCCTATACATTGCGGCTACGCGGCAACCCAGGTGGCGATTCAAATGACAGTCCAGCTACTGAGCTAGAAACAGGTTGGCAGATTATAAATGCGAGTCCGGAGAAACATGTGGGCTACGCGGTGCAGTGGTTTTTAATGGGTTTGGCCTTGATCGTGTTGAGCTTGTTTGCCAATTCGAATCTTGCTGAGGTACTGCAGCAATGGCGACGGGAGAAAAAACGTGGGTGAGGTTGATGGGCGCGGTGGGAGAAAGTGGCAGCTTTGGTTGATTTTAATAATGACCGGAGGGGTGTTGCTCGGTGGTTTTCTCATTTTCCCTGACAGTGAAGAGGGGAAAAACCGCTTGCTCGATGTGCTTGGCACCAGTAATCGAGGCATTTTGCTCCACCCGACGGTGCCGATGACAACGCTTGTCGCGAAGTATCAGGGAGAGCCCTGGTTGTGGAGCGAACTAAAACCTAAATGGCGGCTGGTGCTACCCATAGTCAACGGCTGCGACGCTGCCTGTATGGACATGCTTTATTTATCGCGACAGGTGCATGTTCGTCTCGATAAACAGGCCCACCGTCTACAGCGAATTTTACTTAATCTCGGCGCGCCGCTGGACGAGCAAACGCTGGAGCTGCTCGGCCGTGAACATGTTTATCTGAAGGTTATTTCCGCGGACGCCAAGGCTTTTGCCGCGTTGCTCACGGGCACTAATGCCGGATGGCAACCTGATTCCACGATGCTTTTTGTGGTCGATCAACGCAGCGAGCTGATGATGTGGTATACACCGCAGCACAGCGGCGAGGATCTGCTGGCCGATCTTAAGCATTTGCTTAAATATTCACCGGAACGCTGATATCAGAGCGGTTCGGGGCGCTGGGGCTTTTGCATGATTAGTGAGCAACAACTCAAATTAGCTTATCGTCTGGCGCTATTGGCCACCATCGTGGCTGCGGTGGTCGTTATGCTCGGCGCTTATACGCGACTTGCCGATGCGGGGCTTGGCTGTCCCGACTGGCCAGGTTGTTACGGGCACTTTCTCTGGCCCAATGAAGCGCACGAAATTGCGAGCGCTGAACAACGCTTCCCTGACACCAGGGTTGAAGTAGCCAAAACCTGGCCAGAAATGGTCCATCGTTACTTTGCCAGCTCCCTGGGTCTGTTGCTGGTAGGCCTGGCGATATTGGCCTGGCGCTATCGCGAGAGCAGGGATTTTCCATTTCGACTGCCGCTGCTTTTGTTGTTTCTCGTGATCTGGCAGGGTTTGTTTGGTATGTGGACGGTGACACTGAAGCTGTGGCCACAGGTGGTGACCATGCATCTCCTGGGTGGTATGAGTGTTTTTTCTCTGGTGTGGCTGTTGACGTTACGCCTGCAAAATAGACGCTGGATTTTGACGGATGCGGGCTGGCGCAAGTTACAAAAGCGTCGGCCGTGGTTGATTGTCGGCGTGGTTATCGTGTTTTTACAGATCGCGCTGGGCGGCTGGGTAAGCTCTAATTATGCGGCGTTTGCCTGCAGCGGTTTTCCGCGCTGTAATGCTGAGTGGTTACCACATATGGATTTTGCGGCGGGCTTTAACGTTTTACAAAATGTGGGGCCAAATTACCTCGGTGGTCTGCTTGCCAGCGAGGCGAGAACGGCTATTCATATGGTGCATCGGATAGGTGCACTGGTGACGTTTACGTACCTTGTGGGCTTCTGTATCGCCCTGTTTGGCGTCGGTGAGCCCAGCGTTAATCGGATGGCAAAAATTATTCTCATGGCCCTGCTGGTGCAGGTTGGACTGGGTGTCAGTAGCGTGATCTTTGCGGTTCCGTTACCTCTGGCGGTTTTGCATAATGCCGGTGCTGCCCTGTTAATGTTGTCCCTGGTGACAGCGGGTGTAAAAATGTGGACGGCTGATAAACTCCTGGATGAAGCTCCTGATGAGTAGTGTTGAACTGAGTACAGAAAAAGCCAGCTGGCGCGATTATCTGGAGCTGTGTAAACCGGCCGTGGTCACAGTGATGATAGTGACCTCTCTGATCGGCATGTTCCTGGCGGTGCCGGGTATGGTGCCGCTCGATGTGCTGATCCTCGGCAATCTTGGGATTGCGCTGAGCGCTGCCGCCGCGGCAACCGTTAATCATCTGGTGGACCGGCGCATAGACTTGAAGATGGCTCGAACACTGAACAGGCCCATCGCGATGGGTCGAGTCGAACCGATACAGGCTATTATTTTTGCCGCCTTACTCGGCAGTGTCGGCATGGCTATTTTGGTGGTTTATATTAACGCGCTGACCGCTTGGCTGACGTTGGCATCCCTGCTCGGTTATGCGGTGGTTTATACGATTTTTTTAAAGCGCGCTACGCCACAGAACATTGTCATTGGTGGGCTCGCTGGCGCGGCGCCACCGCTGTTAGGCTGGGTCGCCGTCACCGGTGAAGTTCATCCCCACGCATTGCTACTGGCGCTCATTGTTTTCGCGTGGACGCCACCGCATTTTTGGGCGCTGGCCTTACATCGCAAGGATGAATATGCCAAGGCCGAAGTGCCTATGCTGCCGGTTACTCATGGTGAACGTTATACCAAGCTACATATTTTGCTTTATACGGTATTAATGATTCTGGTCACCGTATTGCCCTGGTTGGTCGGGATGAGCGGCTGGATGTATTTGCTTGGCGCCCTGGTGCTTGGCGCCGGGTTTTTATACTGGGCAATTGCATTGATGGTTAGTGACAGGCCCGAGCTGGGGATGATCACATTTAAATATTCCATTGTTTATTTGATGGCGTTGTTTGCCATCATGCTGGTGGATCACTATCTGATTGCACCGCCGCTAGCGGATGTGAGTGGTTGATGGGGCAATTCTGAGTCGACATATGGCAAACACTGACAACGCCAAAAAGATCAAACGCAATGTGCGCCTGGTTATATTGGGCGTCCTGACCTTTAGCGCAATTACCATCGGTGCGCTGGTTAACAAGCTTTCTCAGCCCCGGATTCTTAACAAATATGAGCTGCGAGACTATGGGGCTTTGTTGCTTGAAGAGGCAAGGCCGCTGGTTGATTTCGAGTTGGTTGATCAGTCCGGCAGGGTGTTTAATCGCCAGCGCCTGATGGGGAAGTGGACCGTATTTTTTTTCGGGTTTACCCATTGCGGTGATATCTGCCCCACGACAATGGCTGAACTCGCGAAAACCTATGCCGAGCTAAAGCCGCTAGAACAACAGGATTTCAGCCTGGTGTTTGTCACTGTCGATCCAGACCGCGATACCGTGCCTGTTCTAAAAGAATATGTCGCCAGATACCATCAGGACTTTGTTGCATTGTCTGGCGAGACCAGCGCACTGATTAATTTTGCTAGTCAAATGAATGTTGCTTATCGACCGCCCTTGCCTGGCGAGGGAATAGAGCCGCAGCATAGCGGTAATCTGGTGCTGGTCAATCCTGATGGTGAGCTACAGGGGTTTTTTCGCCCACCTTTCGCCCACGGCAGTCTGCGTGTTGTCTGGCGCTCACTGCGGGCTACGTTTTAAGGGTTAAGGCCTCCTCCTCACTACGGGCCTGTTGATCAGGATTGGACAAGTGCCCCACTGAAGACAATAATCTCAGCAACTGTAAGCGCGGTGGGTATGGCAGCGCGACGGTAAACCGATCTGGTTGTGGCAGGATCGGGGCAGCCAGGCTGACTTATTTAGCGGCCAGATTTAGAGACCAGACCAACAATAACATTGGGGGATATTATGAAGTTCGGCGTACAGACTTTATTTGGCGGGCCGGTGGCTTCGCGACCTGAGTTCATTGTCGCCACCGGCCAGGCGCTGGAAGAACGGGGTTTCAGCAATCTTTGGGCCGCAGAACACGTGGTCAACTTTCAGCACTATGCTTCGGCCTACCCATACAGTGATGACGGGGTGCCGCCCTTTGCTGCAGATACCGGGATTATTGAACCCTTTACGGCTCTGTCCTTTCTTGCCGCTCATACCAGCAAAATAAAGCTGGGCACAGGAATTTCGATTTTACCGCAGCGCAATCCGGTCTATTTCGCCAAGCAGGCCGCCGACGTTGATGTGTTATCCAACGGTCGGCTGGTAGTTGGTATCGGCACTGGCTGGTCGGCCGAGGAATTTGGTGCCCTCAATGTGCCCTTTGAACACCGCGGCAGCCGCACCCACGATTATCTCAATGTGTTACGAAGCTTGTGGTGTGACGAGGTATCGAGCTTTGATGGTGAGTATTATCAGCTGCCGGCGTGCGCGCAAAACCCCAAGCCGGTACAGCGGCCCCATCCGCCATTGTTTTTTGGTGGCGAGAGCAATCCAGCACTACGGCGGGTTGCGGAGTTTGGTCAGGGCTGGATGGGTTACCGTCTGACGCCAGAGACGTTACCGGAGCGGCTCGAAAAACTGACCGCCATGCTGGGCCATTATGGGCGCACTCTAGACGATATAGAGATCGCCATTTCGCCCTATGATGCGCACTGTGACCTGGACACAATAAAACGTTTTGCCGAGCTGGGTGTTGCGCAGATCATTGTCGTCGGTTTTGCCGATAGTATGGACGAGATGTACCGACTGCTGGATGGTTTCGCCAATAATTTGGTGGTGCCTGGTGCTGCTATTTAATACTGACGGGTTGCCGAGCACGAGCTGGCGATAGGCCACGCGTCTCCGCATCCCGGAAACGACGTCGAGGGGAAATTATGTCTGCTTATGTAATCGTCGATATCAAGGTGACGGACCCGGATCTGTACGCCCAGTATCGGGAGCTCGCGCCGGCGATTGTCAGCGCATTTGGGGGCGAATACCTCGCTCGAGGTGGCAAAATGGATGTGCTTGAGGGTAATTGCTCCCCCAACAGGACGGTGATTTTAAAGTTTCCTAGTCTCGAGCGGGCTCGTGAATGGGTGGACTCGCCTGAGTATCGGGAGGCTCGAAAGATGCGCCATAAATCTGCAATTTCCCGCATGTATACGATTGACGGTGTCGATTAAAGGCGATGTTGATTAAAGGAAAGGGGGCTTGCAACCATGATAAAAGGCTTTGACCATGTCGCCATTCCGATGGAGCAGGTGGATGCGATGCTGGCTTTTTACAAAGGGCTCGGCTTTAAAATCACCGATGACTACGGCAAGCGCGTTTATGCCGTGCATTGTGGTGACAACAAAATAAACCAGCATACACCGGAAATTTGGCAGTCTGGCCGGTTTACCTTGCGCGGACACACGGCGCAGCCAGGATGCGGAGATTTTTGTTTTGTCTGGGATGCTTCCGAGGCGACGCTGCATAACACCCTTAAAAACCTGCACGCTCAAATTGAAGAAGGGCCGGTTGAGCGCAAGGGTGGGCGCAACGGCGGCGAGGATACGGGCACCAGCGTTTATACTCGCGACCCGGACAATAACCTCCTCGAATTTATTATTTACCCGGACTGATTGCGGTCCTCGTCGGACACTGCTAGTTACACGCCAAACAATGTTTGATCTCTATCGAGGTAACCGATCTGATACCTGCCACTTTGTGTTGGGCAGGGCGGGCGCGCGACCTCTCCACGTTGTTGGGCTTAATCCGAGTACAGCGAATCGCGACCAAGCGGATGTTACCGTTGCGAAAGTTGCTCGCATGGTTTCGATGAGTGGGTTTGACGGTTTTGTTATGCTGAACCTGTATCCCTTGCGCTGCCTTCGACCGGCCGACTTACCGAGGAGCGCAGACGCGAGTCTGTTAACGCGTAACCAGCAACTGATTGTTGCTACGGCGAAACTGCATGAAGCCCCGCAATTTTGGGCTGCCTGGGGCGCAGATATCTGCCGCCGTAAATTCCTGATACAGGCCTGTCAGCAGTTAGCTGACGAGGTGGCTAGCCTCGGCGGCGGCTGGTGGTGCTATGGCGCTGCTCACGGCCCGCTGACCCGACAGGGGCACCCACGACACCCGTCACGTCTCAGTTACGCCGGGTTGTTACAGCGTTTTGATATGCGGCTTTATTTGTCGCAACTGAAGCGTTTGTAAAAGATGCTACTGCAGCGTTCGTTAAAGATTAAGCACCCCTACACAACCATAATGCCGTCCATTTCCACAAGAGCATCTCTGGGCAGGGCGCGAACGCCGATGGCGGCGCGGGCGGGATAAGGCTCGCTGAAAAAGCTCGCCATGATTTCATTGACGGTGGCGAAGTGGCTCAGGTCTGTCAGATAAATATTGAGTTTAACCAGATTGTTCAGCCCGCCGCCGCCAGCTTCGCACACGGCAGCGAGGTTGCGAAACACCTGGTTAACCTGAGCGCTAATATCATGGCTTATCAGCTCCATCGTTTCGGGTATCAGCGGGATTTGGCCCGACAGGTAAACGGTGTTATTAACCTTGATGGCCTGGGAGTAGGTGCCGATGGCCCGCGGTGCCTTCTCTGTATGGATGACGGTTTTGACTGCCATTGAGAACCCCTAATTTTTAATTCGTTGCACGGTTTGGACGGCTTTGAGGCCGCGTATACGCCGCATGATATTGGCTAAATGTATCCGATCACGGGTCCCGATCACCAGTTTAACGACACTGGTGTGAGTATCCCTTTCATTGACGCTGATCTGGTCAATGGTTGCATCCTGGTCGGTGATACGTCCGGCCAGTGTGGCGATGATGCCCCGATCGGCGGAGACTTCTAATTTTAGCTCTACCGGGAAATCCCCTTTTACGGTTTGTGACCAGCGCAGCGGCATGCACTTTTCAGCCTTGTTACGAATATCCGCGAGGTTTTTGCAGGAATCACGATGTACTACCAGACCACG
>JBFJZC010000132.1:0-8129 GCA_041622295.1 Porticoccaceae bacterium | reverse complement strand
GGTGATTGGTATGGGTGTGCTGATTTTCCTAATAGTGAAAACCCGTGCACACACATTTAGTCGACAAGATATGGTTGCAGTAGAGAGCGGCGCCAGTTTCTGGCACCTGGTCGACCTGCTGTGGATCGTGCTGTTTCCGCTGCTTTACTTAATGAAATAGCCTAATGAAGTGGCTCAATGAAATAGTGTAATGAAGTGAACCTCTGACGTGTTTTTATAAAGTGAATCAATGAATACTGAACTGATTAAACATCCCGCCACACTGGTCTGGACGTTACTGATGATTGCTACCGCCATTTCCTGGTGGCTGGGTGCTGATGGGGGCACCGTTAAATCTTTAACTATCCCGACGCTTACTATTGCGCTTATTGTTATCGCGTTTATAAAAGTCCGCTTCGTCATCCACTATTTTATGGAAATTCGTCATGCACCCCTGGCTCTGCGTTTAGTGTGTGATGCCTGGGTGATAGGCGTTTGCGTGGCGATTATAGGCTTGTATTGGTTCGCACCCACTTCCTGAGCAGGTTTTTATAAGAAAGCTGATTTACGCCGCTATGTGTTTTACGCTGATAGGGAAAGTGTCCCCCTTATTTTTTTGTTCAAGCGGTCTATTTTGATTCCGTAATCGCCTGGGTTAGTTTATTTACCACACTCTCTGCCGATGCAACGTCTAGATTGGTGAAGCTGAGCAGTAGCGCTGGCGGACGCTGGACGTTCACCTCGAAACTAGAAAGTAAGTGCGGTGCCAGGCCCTGGGCATGGGCTTTCTGCAGCAATAAGTTTTCGTCCTTTACGTTTAATAGCTCCCCGATAATATGCATGCCACCTGCCTGCAGGCTGACGGAAAGCTCTTCTGAAAGCGTGCCCTCCAGGGCATCGGCCAGCGCTGTCCTTCTATCTCGATACAACTTTCGCATTTTTTTGATGTGAAGGCTGAAGTGGCCATCAGCCATAAACTCGGTTATGACTTTTTGCTCAAGCAACGATCCCACTGACCACAACGATGCAAAGCAGCTTTCAAAATTTGTCTGAAGTTGTCTCGGTACAACAATGTAGCCAAGCTGCAGTGAGGGAATCAGCACTTTGCTAAAGGACCCGGTGTAAATGACCCGGCCATTGGCATCCAAACTTTTTAATGCGGGCAATGGCTTTTCGCCATAGCGGAATTCACTGTCGTAGTCATCTTCTATAATCCAGCTCTGTTGGGTTTCAGCCCAGTGTAATAGCTCCATTCGGCGCGCTAATGAAAGGGGCACGCCCGTCGGTGATTGATGGCTTGGTGTGACCAGGGCGAATTTGGCGCTGGGCGCTGTGTTTATGCCCTCGGACACCTCAATGCCTTCTTCGTCTACCGGAACTGGAATCACCGATACGCCAATGTGATTGAGGCAGTCACGGGCACGGAAGTATCCGGGGTCTTCGCACCAAATTTGATCTTCAGCGCTAGCGAGGCATTGAATAATCATACTCAATGCACCCTGAAAACCAGCCGTAATAAAAACCTGCTCTGGTTCGGCGTTTACGCCCCGCGAGATTGCTAGATAGTTTGCGAGAGCTTGGCGCAATGGGAAATGGCCGCAGGCGCTGTTGCGGGCAAGCTGATCAATGCTGGTACTTCGCGCATGTTTGTTGATTAATCGATTCCAGAGCTTACGCGGAAAAGCATCAAGGGCGGGTATCCCCATTTGTAACGGCAAAGGTTTGAATTCTGGTGGCTGGGCGACTGGTTTTTTGGTTCTGTGCTCTACAGGGCCAAGCACACCGGAGGCGAGTAGTTCAGGTGCTAGATTCGGGTTAACTCTCGTCCCCGCTGCTCCAGCACCAAGAACAAACCCTTCTGCCAACAGTAATTCATAGGCGCGTTCGACAGTACCGCGAGAACAGCCTAGCTCAGCCGCCAGGCTTCTGCTGGAAGGCAGGCGTGCCCCCGGAGAGAGATGCCCACCCAGGATCTGCTTGCGGATCTGGTGATATAGGGTTCGGTAAAGTGTTGAACCCTGCGTTTGGGCATCCAGGTTGAGCAAAAAGTAAGCCTCTCATATGGCCTATCAAGATAATCGGTTTTTGGCACTTCTTTGTAAGCCATATTCGGCCTAAAGTCTATCTTGTCACTGATAGTCTATCCCGTGACCGAAGCCTAACCGGCAAACAGTTGAGCCAAATTACAGGACCATTCCAACAGGACCAGCCATTGCTAGTTTTATCGAAACGTTGATCTTTAGGCAAGTTTAGTGTCGATGAACTGGCGAAGGAACCGACAAAAAACGCCATGCTAGACAGGGCTATCGAGCAAACAAGGTCACCGAGGAGGCATTATCAAAATTTCGATCATCTATAGTTCAGAAACTGAACATACGCATCGTTTAGCTGAGGCTATTTACGCTGGCTGTCAATCTGCCGGAAATATCACCACCCAGCTAATTCGCCTCTCGGGTGAAGATTTTAACGGGTCGCGCTGGAACAACGAAAATATACTCGCCGAGCTGGATAGCTCCGATGCTATCATTTTTGGCTCGCCGACTTTTATGGGTGGCGTATCCTCAAAGCTAAAAGCTTTTATGGAAGCTTCCGTTTCACGCTACATTCCTGAGATATGGAATGGCAAAATCGCCGCCGGATTTACCGTATCGGGCGCGACTGCCGGGGATAAATTCAACACCTTAAGCACCCTGACCACCTTTGCCATGCAACACGGCATGATTTGGATTGGGCTGGGATGTAACCCCTTTAATCACGACCAGGGTATAAACGCGAGCGGACACTATTACGGTGCCACTGGCAATGCCGCGTTGGACGATGATCCCGCCGCAGCGCCCTCGTTGGCCGAGCTTAAAGCCGGTGAGTTTTTAGGCGCACGTGTTGCTGGCTATGCCATCAAGTTAGCCCATAAATGAATCGTATCACCCTCTCGAAAACAACCCTGGAGCAATCAAATATGAACAACGTCGCAAAATATCTTTCGGCAATGCTAATAACAGTCAGCCTTTTCACTACCAGCCATGCCAATGCCGCTCAATCAAAAATCGGTATTCTGGTGTTTGACGGGTTTTTGACCAGTGACGTAACTGCACCGATTGAAGTTTTTGGTGCGGCCACCAAAAAATCATGGTTCTCCTCCTACGAAGTGGTAGTGATCTCCGCAACTAAAAACAAAACAGTCATTTCCGAAGAAGGCCTGACTGTTGTTGCTGACAAGACGATATACGATAACCTAGTATTAGATGTTTTACTGGTTCCCAGTGCTTATGATATGGATGATTTTATCAAAGACAAAAATTTGATTGGCTTTATTAAAAAACAAGGGGAATTAACCTCATGGATGGCAAGCAATTGCTCCGGCGCATTTTTGTTGGGAGAAGCAGGTATTCTTGATGGTAAAAAGGCGACAACCTGGGCTGGTGGTGAAAAAGGGCTTGCAAAATCTTACCCGAAAATTGATGTTCAGTTTGACCAGAATGTAGTGATGGATAATAAAGTTATCACCTCAAACGGCGGGCCGGTTAGTTACCAGGCCGCGTTTACTTTATTGAGGTTGCTGAGTTCGGAGAAGTTTGCCGATGAAATATCCCAAAGCATCCAGTTTGACCGGCTTGAACGTGCGTTTTGAAACAGGCTGTTCAGGCTCAAGCGACAACTATGTTGACAAACACCGTTGAAGGAATCAGCGATGTTGCTTAATTTAACTGTCCGTAAAAATAGTACGCTTGGGCCTGGTTTCAATCAGACCCGTTCAAAGCCTTGCAAGACTTTTACGAAATATAGCCAGCGATGCGCTAAACAAGATGCCGCCAATGGCAATAATGGCGGCAAAGTCGGGCCATACGGTTTCGATGCCGGCACCGCGATAGAGAATCGCTTGTGCAATGCTGACAAAGTGGGTGGTGGGTGCAGCGAGCATAATGGTTTGCACAACTTCTGGCATGCTTTCATAGGGGGTGACCCCGCCAGACAGTAGCTGCATGGGCAGTACCAGCAGTATCAGCAATAAGCCCAACTGGGGCATGGTGCGGGCGACGGTGCCGAGAAAAATCCCCAGCGAGGTGGTCGAAAATAACAATATCGCGGTGGCGCATAAAAAAAGCGGTATTGAGCCGGCAATAGGCATCTGCAAAATACCTTCGATGACCAGGTGCAATGACAGGCCTGCCGCTACCAGTACCACTAGCCCCATGGCCCATACCTTTGAAATCATGATTTCTGTGGACGTGAGCGGCATTACCAGTAGATGTTCCAGGGTGCCGTGTTCCCGCTCTCTGATTAAGGCCGCGCCGGAAAGAATCACCGATAGCATGGTGATCATATTGATCAGCTCCATGACGCCGCCAAACCACTCGGCAGTGCTGGTGGGGTTAAAACGCAGGCGAATATCCAGTTTGATGGGTGCCTCAGGTTCGGCTCGGTAGCCCTGCAGGTATACGTTGACTTCTTCCAGGACGATATTTTGGATGTAGTTTGCGCCAATAAACGCCTGGGTCATTTGGGTGGCGTCGACATTGACCTGGAGCTCTGGCCGCTTTCCGGCGAGCACATCGCGTTGGAAATGAGGCGGAATATTGATGGCAAAGGTATATTTTGCCTCATCCATGCCGGGGTCGATTTCCGCAAGCGCGATTAATTCGGGCGTTTTGAAATAGGGTGGATAAAAAGCGCTAATGATCCGTGCCGATAAGGGGGACTGATCTTCATCGACAAAGGCAATGGGTGCGTTATGCAGCTCCTGGGATGCGGCTTTGCCCGCGACGTAGATCATGAATGTGAAGGCTATCAGGATAAAGATGAAAAGCACTTTGTCTCGATAGAGGCAGCGTAACTCCTTTAAACCCAGGTGCAATACATTGCCGAGATTTACCATCGCTACTTTTCCTGTTTCTTTAACAGCATCAGGCTTAGCAAAGTGATGACCGGGATAAAAGCCAGAAGCGACAGCAGGTGCATGTATAAATCGGAGAATTCCAGGGCTTTGGTGAACGTGCCTCGGCTGATAATAAGAAAGTAGGTGGTTGGGTAGAGCTTGCCTATCAGGTAAGCGACGCCCTCCAGCGACGATACCGGGCTGGTTAGCCCGGAAAATGTTACCGCAGGTAAGAGTGTCGCAATCATGGTGCCAAACATGGCCGCAATCTGGGTGCGGGTAAATGCCGACATCAGCAAGCCCAGCCCCGTGGTGGTAGTCAGGTACAGCAATGCGCCGATACTCAGCGTCAACAGGCTGCCTTTTAGTGGTACTGCAAAGATGTAAATTGCCAACAGTACGAGACTGAAGAAATTAACCATGCCCAGGCCAATATAGGGTAACTGCTTGCCCAGTAAAAATTCCAGCCTGGTGACCGGGGTGGCATAGAGGTTGGTGATGGAGCCCAGCTCTTTTTCCCGCACCACACCCAGGGCCATTAACATAGCCGGGATCATGATCAATAGCAGGGGGATGACGGCGGGCACCATGGCGTAGAGACTTTTGAAGTCCTGGTTATAACGGTAACGGGTCTGGATTTCGATGCCATTTCTCGGCGGCGTGAGCCCCGGATTTTGGCTGAACAGATGATCAAGGTAACGGTAATGCATACCCTGAACATAGGCGCTGATATTTTGCGCGCGAAAAGGCATGGTGCCGTCAACCCAGGCCGCCACCTCCGGCCTGCGTCCGCGGCCCAGGTCTTTACCGAAGTTGGGCGGTATTTCCAGCGCCAGGCTAAGTTCGGCGGAACGCATGCGGGCGTCCATTTCCTGGTCACTAAAAATGTTTTCGCGTTTTAAGAAATAACGAGAACCCGCGATATTCTGGATATAGTCTCGACTTTGCGGGGTACGATCCTGATCAAATACCGCAAAAGGAATATCTTCGACGTCCATGTTGATACCGTAGCCGAGCACGAACATTAAAATAAGCGTGCCGAATAATGAGAAACCGAGGCGTATAGGATCGCGGGTAATTTCCAGGGTTTCCCGTCGTGCATAAGCAAACAGGCGCAGCAGACTAAAGGCGCTACTTTGGGCTTTTTGCTTTTGTTGTCTGCTGGCGGGAGCGGAATGATTTATCCCTGACGGTGTTTGGTCCTGCCGTTTCTCTTGGTCGTGCAGCTCCTTTTGGTCAAACTGATCCTGATTATCCTGATTAGCGGTTTTCTGGGAGTATTCCTCCAGATAAGCAACAAAGGCGTCATCAAGGTTTTGTGCGTGACGAGAGTCGATAATCGCCTTCGGTGAATCGGTAATCAGCACCTTGCCCGCGTGCATTAAGGAGATGCGATCACAGCGTTCAGCTTCGTTCATGAAGTGGGTTGAAACAAATATTGTCACACCCTCGTTACGACTAAGCTCGATTAATAGCTGCCAAAAACTATCGCGGGCCACGGGGTCTACACCGGATGTGGGTTCATCCAGAATTAGTATTTCCGGTTCGTGAATAGCGGCCACGGCCAGCGACAGGCGTTGGCGCATGCCCAGGGGCAGCTGGCTGGCGAGATCATCCCCGTAGCGGCTTAGGCCAAAGCGACTCATGAGTCGATCAATACGGGCCTTAGCTTTTGTTTTAGGCAGGTGAAACAGCCGCGCGTGAAGCTCCAGATTTTGCAGGACGCTTAGCTCGCTATAAAGGGAGAAGCCCTGAGACATAAAACCCACCCGCTTACGGGTCGCCAGATCACTGGCATCCAGGGAGTGGCCAAATAGTTCTGCCTGTCCAGAACTGGCAGGCAGCAGACCGGTAAGTATTTTCATGGTGGTGGTTTTGCCGCAGCCGTTGGAGCCGACAAAGCCAAAAATTTCACCGCGGCTAATTTCAAAGCTGACATTATCGACGGCGGTAAAATCACCGAACTGTTTGCTCAGGTTTTTGGTCCGGATGGCCGCTGGCCCGTCGCCGTGAGTGGTGCGCGGTGGTATGACCAGGTTTTTATGGCTGCCCCGTTTTGCCTCCGGTAAAAGCTGAATATAGGCTTCGTCCAGGTTGTTTACACTGGCGCCATTGCCATTGCCATTGCCATTGCCTCTGTTTCTGGCTTCGCCAACCACTTCTTCGGGGCTGCCCGTAGCCAGCACCTGGCCGTCGTCCATGGCCGCCAGCCAGTCGAAGCGCTGGGCTTCCTCCATATAGGCGGTAGACACCAGTACGCTCATGGCTGGTTTTTCGATATCACCGCGAGAGAGCGTGTTGTTGCGGAAATCCCGGCTGCGAATACGCTCTATTAATGCCCAGAATTGCCGCCGGGACAGGGGGTCTACGCCCGTAGTCGGCTCATCCAGTATCAATAAATCGGGGTCGTGAATCAGGGCGCAACATAAACCCAATTTTTGTTTCATGCCGCCAGAAAGATGACCGGCTGGGCGGTTTTTAAAAGGCGCAAGACCGGTGCTTTCGAGGAGTTCATTGATGCGCCATTGCCGCTCTTCGCGCTGCTGGCCAAATAGGCGGCCAAAAAAGTCGACGTTTTCCAACACCGTTAAACTCATATACAGATTTTTACCCAGACCTTGAGGCATATAGGCAATGCGCGGGCAGGTCTTCGCACGATGGCTCGCGTTGCTCATGTCAGCATCGAGTGTGACAATCTGCCCGCTTTGAATTTTCCGCACACCGCCAATGAGGGCTAACAGGCTGGATTTGCCAACGCCGTCCGGGCCAATTAGCCCGGCCATGCAGCCAGCGGGAATAGCCAGATTGATAGACGAGAGTGCTTCAGCTTTGCCGTAGCGGTGGCTCAGGTTGGCAATCCGTGCAGCAGGCGCGTCCGCCTTCATAGCGGTGACGGTGAGTTCTTACTTTCTAGTGGCGGGGCTGCGCTTGCTGGGGGCGCGGCTATTGGTGCAGCACTTTGTGATTGCTGTTTTACTTCAGGCTCGCTGCCTGGTGGGTTGTTTGTTGAATTGCCGGAAGGAAAACGGGCCTCAAGAAAAGTCGGCCATTCCGCCTGCGAGTCAAGTTTGATATAGGCCATGCCCGGGACCCCGGTTTTTACTTTATCGATATACGCCAGGAGAATGGTCGGATCGATTTTAACTTTGATGCGAAACATCAATTTTTCCCGTTCGGTGCGGGTTTCCACTTCCCGTGGTGTGAACTGGGCGCGCGCTGCAACAAAAGAGACTTTTGCCGGGATGACTAGCCCGGTTACTGCATCGAGGATGATGCG
>JBFJZC010000131.1:0-8130 GCA_041622295.1 Porticoccaceae bacterium | reverse complement strand
GTATGCCGCCGATACCGTGTACCGGAACGACGTCGAGGGAATCATCGATCTTGAATTTCTGTTTAATAAGCTGGGTTGCGAAATAGCAGATAACGCCGGCGCTAAAGCCGATAATCAGCGCGCCACCGGGGCCGACAAAGCCTGAGGCCGGGGTGATGGTGCCAAGACCGGCAACCATACCGGTCACAATACCCAGCACTGAAGGTTTGCCGTGCCTGATCCACTCCATCATCATCCAGGCCATTGAGCCAGCTGCCGCTGAGATATGGGTGGCCAGCATAGCCATACCCGCATCGCCGTTGGCTGCCAGCGCCGAGCCAGCGTTAAACCCGAACCAGCCGACCCACAACATGCCCGCACCAGCGACGGTCAGTGTCAGGTTGTGCGGTGGCAATGCCTGTGTTCCGAAGCCTCGGCGGTTGCCCATGACCAGCGCTGCTACCAGGGCCCCTACCCCTGCGGTAACATGGACGACGGTGCCGCCAGCGAAGTCGAGTAGGCCCATCTCGCCAAGCCAGCCGCCGCCCCATACCCAGTGGGTGATCGGGACATAAACGGCGAGCAGCCAGATCATGCTAAATGCCAGCATCGCTGAAAACTTCATCCGCTCAGCAAAGGCACCGACGATCAGCGCCGGCGTGATGATTGCAAAGGTCATTTGAAACATCGCAAAAACACTTTCCGGGATATCGCCCGAGAGGGAATCCTCGCTCATCGCGCCAAACATGACCTGGTCGAGACCGCCGATAATGGCATTGATGCCGCCGCCGTCGGTAAAGGCCAGACTATAGCCGCACACCATCCACAGCAAAGATGCGCCACAGGTAATGGCGAAACACTGCATGACAACGGAGAGTACGTTCTTGGAGCGGACCAGGCCAGCATAGAACAATGACAGACCGGGAATCGTCATAAATAGCACCAGCGCCGTGGCGGTGAGTATCCATGCGGTATTAGCGCCATTCAGTTCTTCAGCGTGGCTGGTGAGCGGCGCGGACAACAGGCAAAGCAGGCTTAATACCGATCGTAGTCTGGGCATTGGTGTGGGCACGTGTTTTCTCCTCCCGTTAGAGCGCACTAATAGTGTGCATTTATTGCTCGTTAACCAATTAAACGACCTATAACGGGGCGTTTAATTGGTGCGAATCTAAGTTTTAGCTTAGTTTTTAGAGCTTATAGCAAGTTGTGTGCCTTATTTGTGCGCTCTCTATTTTTGTGCACAACTAATGATCATGGCGTTTGTGTGTCGAGCAAGGCGTCAGGTATCGACTCTTCTGCAGGCTACCGCCGAACCTGGGACAAGGTGCCCCGATGTTTAAGTGCCACTCGATTTGTTTTGCGCTTGCTACGCTAGCATAGGTGTCCGGAAAGTTAGTATCCGTGCATAACGGGATGTGTGTCTAGTAGGCCGCGCTGGCGCTATACTCGCGTGACACATACCGGACAGACCTCAAACTCATGACGAAAGAAACTTTATTGCAACATATTGAACAAGCGCGCGCAGAACTGCAGGCGGCGAGCGACTTGACGCCCCAGGATCGGGATTTAGTCGGTAATTTGATGACCGATATCGTTACGCATCTCACTGAAGGCGATTTCGATGAGCATACACGCGACAGGCTTAGCGGCCGGTTTGCTGACCAGGCGGCCCGCCTGGAGGTCAATCATCCGAAGTTGGCTGGTTTACTGGAGCGCGTGGTGAGTTTTTTGTCCAGCATGGGTATTTAGTCGAGTGATGTGGCATATGACCTTGACGCGCGAACGAAGCTGAGGGTTTGCATGCTAGCCAGCTGCGCTACTTCCGTCGACCGGCCGATCGGGCAAGCCCGCGCGGTGCCAGGGTTTTAGTAAAAGAGGGATGGTGATGCGGGGGCCGTCACTGGAGTTATTGCTGGGGCTGTTACAGGGGTTTCCGCGGCTGCGGACATTGCTGCGCATGCTGCAAATGCCAGGGCTGTTCTTGCTCGCTGCGTGCCAGAGCAGCACTGACCACAGCAACGTGTATATAGGCTGGCAATGTGACGCTGGTCGTGGATCGAATATCAACTGTCAGCAGCGGGCGATGCGCAATGGCCAACCGATCGATCAGGTGGTGGCGCCAGGCGAAAAAGCCGATGGCGACGTGCCGGATGGAGCGGCCGTCGAGCCCGTGCTGGGGGCGGACATTGGGGCGACCGTTGCGGCGACCGTTGCGGGGGTAATAGACGCGGATGCGCCTGTCGCAAAGAAACCCCTCGAGATTATCTGGGTCGGTGATAATCGGCCAAAAACATGGCGCAAGCAGCTACCCGCGCTGACTGTCGAGCAACCAGAAATTACCGGCGCGCCTGCTAAGCTCCCTGCTCAGGATGATCGTGAAAGTAGCGAGAGGCCGGAGCCGGAGCCATTTGCACATTGGACTCGTGATTCTGGCGCAGGAGGTTTGCAAGATGCCCAGTCCGCAAGGGTCGTTGTACCCGATCAGTTTGTACCTGATCAACAAGGCAGTGAGCGTGGCGCTAAGGCGGCGTTGCCCGCCTCTCCTGTCAGCCCGGGGTCGTCAAAAACTGGCTATACCGTGCAGCTGGGGGCGTTTAAAAATGCCGACACTGCACAACAGTTTTTACGGGACAAAGGGCTGCTTCATTTGTCCGTGAACAGCTGGGAATACGAGAACAAGGGTCAGCATTGGCACCTTCTTACCTATGGTCATTACGTTGATCAGCAATCTGCTCGGGAAGCCTGGGCAGTAGCAGCTGATAATGCCAGCGAGATCGAAGTATGGATTCGCCCCATAAAACGGTAAGCGCGATATCCCCCTCTCGACCTTTTGGTGGCCACCGGCAAGGACATGAGCACCGCTGTTACAAGCGTCGTTGGTATTCAGGCTTGCCGCGGCGCAGCCAGCAGCTCTTGGTGAGCTGATCACTATCCAGCAATATCCTGCCCACAATATTCTGTTTGCACTAAAGCTGATTGTTTTCCTGCTGAGATTAGTGCGGTTCGTTTGAGCTGGGGAAGCGAAGCGCTTGGATGATGGGCGCTAAACGCGGAACGCAGTTAAGGCTACAGATCCAGCCGATGCATGCATATTGATCGGCTGAATCTGGTCAGCGGTGGGGGTAAGTGTGTGATTAACGTCGGTCGTGGCGACGCTCGACACGCCGGTCAACACGTCGATCGATGCGATGACCGGTGCGATCAAGACGGCGATCTATTCGCTGGCCCTTGTTGTCGAGGCGTTGGTCAATGATATCGCCCCGGCGATCAAAACGTTCCTCGATGATATCGCCTTTGCGATCAAGGCGAGCGGCACGGCCGGGTTTACCGTTTGCCTCGGCACGCTCGGCGGCTTCATCAAGACGTTCGTTAATTACCTCGCCGCGCCTGTCCAGGCGATCGTTGATTCGGTCGCCGCGTTGGTCGAATCGTTCTTCGATAAGGTCGCCCCGTTGATCAAGGCGATCCTCGGCCCGGTCCCCTCGGTCGTCCGCCAGCACTGGCTGGCAGACCAGCACTGCCATAGCTATTCCCCAAATGGTATTTTTGTACATGGTCATCTCCTTTTGCGTCCCTTATTTTCGAATATGTAACGAGCAACAACGTCTATACGCAGTAATGGTTTACCAATGGAAAGCTAACTCTGTATATCTCCTGGTTGATGCCCGGTGATGCCACCTGCGTAAGTGACTGAAATAGATGACCATAGGCAGCTGACAGGGGTTAGTGCTTTAAGGGTTTGTATTTTATCCGTTGCGGTTGCGCGTTCTGTCCCTTACGGGCGACCAGGTCATCATGATAATCACTGAAATTACCCTCGAAAAATACCACTTCGCTATTACCCTCAAAAGCCAGGATATGGGTAGCGATCCGATCCAGAAACCAGCGGTCGTGGGATATCACCAGCACACAACCAGGAAAGGCCAGAATGGCCTCTTCCAGCGCCCGCAGGGTTTCCACATCGAGGTCATTTGATGGTTCATCAAGCAGCAGGACATTGGCACCCTGTTTCAGCGTATTGGCCAGGTGCAGACGTCCGCGCTCACCGCCGGATAAGTCGCCGACCCGCTTTTGCTGGTCTGAACCCTTGAAATTAAAGCGCCCGACGTATGATCGCGAGTTGACCTCGTAGTCAGCCACCTTGAGGATGTCATGGCCATCTGAAATGGCTTCCCATACGGTTTTGTCGTCAGCCAGGTTTTCCCTGCTCTGCTCAACAAAAGCGAGCTTCACCGTTTCACCAAGTGTTATTGAGCCGCCGTCGGGTTGCTCGCGTCCCGTAATCATTTTGAACAGGGTGGATTTGCCTGCACCATTGCCGCCGATAATACCCACGATGGCGCCTTTTGGAATACTTAACGACAGGTTGTCAATCAGCAGGGCATTACCAAAGCCCTTGCTGACGTGGTCGAGCTCAATAATTTTGTCGCCCAGGCGCGGACCCGGCGGGATGTAGATTTCATTGGTTTCGTTGCGGTTCTGGAATTCCCGGCTGTTCATTTCGTCGAAACGCTGCAGGCGTGCCTTGTTTTTAGCCTGTCGCGCTTTTGGATTTTTGCGCACCCATTCCAGTTCCTGCTTGATAGCTTTTTGGTGGGATGCTTCGGTTTTTTGCTCCAGATCGAGCCTTTTTTCCTTGGTCTCCAGCCAGGTGGAATAATTGCCTTCATAGGGAATGCCCCGTCCCCGGTCGAGCTCCAGAATCCAGCCTGCAACATTGTCGAGGAAGTAGCGGTCGTGGGTCACAGCGACCACGGTGCCATCAAAATTGTGCAGGAACTGTTCCAGCCAGAACACCGATTCGGCGTCCAGATGGTTGGTTGGCTCATCCAGCAGGATCATGTCGGGCCGGGATAAAAGCAGCTGGCACAGCGCGACGCGACGTTTTTCACCACCGGAAAGATTGTCGATACGGGCATCCCAGGGTGGCAGCCGCAGGGCATCCGCCGCGACATCATGTTTGTGCTCCAGATTGTGGGCATCCCAGGCCTGGATGATATCTTCCAGTTGGCTCTGGCGTTTGGCCAGCGCATCGAAATCAGCATCGGGTTCGGCATAAGCCGCAAACACGCGGTCGAGCTCCTCCAGCGCATCCACCGCCTCCCTGACGCCATCTTCAACATTGCCGCGCACGTCTTTTGCAGTATCAAGTTGCGGCTCCTGGGGCAGGTAGCCGATTTTGATATTCGGCATTGGCCGTGCCTCGCCCAGGATGTCGGTGTCCAGCCCCGCCATGATTCTCAACAGCGTCGACTTGCCAGAGCCGTTCAGGCCAAGCACGCCAATCTTGGCGCCGGGGAAGAAAGACAGGGAGATATCCTTCAGGATTTCACGCTTCGGCGGCACGACTTTGCCGACGCGATTCATAGTGTAAACGTATTGGGCCATGCGGTTAGTTACCACTCAACGTGAGGGTGGCATTGTAACGAACAAGGCTGCAGGGACGGAAGCTAAGCTCAGGCGAAGACGGGCATGTTTGTCAGTGGAGTGGCCAGATCAACAGGATAACGGCGATGGAAACGGCACCCACCAGCACGTTCATCGGTACACCGACCTTGATGAAGTCCATCACTCGGTAGCCACCGGGGCCAAACACCATCAGGTTGGTCTGGTAGCCAATCGGTGTGGCAAAGCTTGCGGACGCCGCCATCATTACCGCGAACACGAATGGTTCGGCGGGCAAGCCGGCCTGTTGGCTGATTTCCAGCACAATCGGCAACATCAGCAGGGCTGCAGCATTGTTGGTAATCAGTTCGGTAAGAACCGATACAGTCAAGTAGGCCAGCACCAGGGCAAGCCAGGCTTTACCCATGCTGGCGACCAGCACGCCGTCGGCCAGAGACGCGGCAACACCGGTCTTGGCCAGAGCCTGGCCGAGGGCGAACGAGGCGCCAATGGTGATCAGTACGTTGAAGTCGAGACTTTTGTGAGCCTGATTCAGCGAACAACAGCCGGTGGCCATAATGGCGCCAGCGCCGAGCAACGCGGCATTAAGCATGGAGGTTATTTCCGTCGTCGCGGCGACCACGACGGCGAGTAGAATTGCCCACGCCAGATAGGCGCGGTGATGCCGCGGCTGCTCGCGGTCGAGATCATTGATGATTAAAAAGTCTTTGTTGTAACGCTGGCGGGTGACAAAAGCCGGGCGGGCTTCCAGCAATAATGTGTCGCCAGCGCGCAGGCGGATGGTGCCCTGATTGCCCGACACCCGATTGCCGCCTCTGGCGACGGCCAGAATGACCGCACCGTAGCGGTCGCGAAAGCGCGAGTCACGGATGGTTTGCCCGATACAATCGGAGTGTGATGATAGCGCCGCCTCTACCAGGCAGCGTTCTTCGCGCTGCTGGCTGAGCGCAGGTCGTTCGGATTCAGTTGCCGCAACGATGCCTCTGATGCGAAGCAGGTCTGATATTGCCTCGGTGTTGCCCGCGAATACCAGCCGGTCGCCACCGCGGAGGTGTTCTTCGGAGGACACGGCGGTAATGATGCTGTCGCCGCGGATAATTTCAACCAGGTATATTTTCACAAGCTGCCGCAAACCGGCAGCTTCGACGCTTTTGCCGACCAGCGGGCCATCGTGCGCCACTGCTACTTCCAGCGTGAATTCCCGCACATCGCCAAACAATGTTCCATCCCGCTGATCGGGTAACCATTTGGGAAAAAACCACAGGATAAACGTCAGGCCGACAACAGCCACCGGCAGGCCAATCATGCCAATGGCAAACAGCGAAAATCCAGGTTGGCCGGTTAATACCTGATACTGGCTGTTAACAATCAGATTGGTGCTGGTACCGATCAGGGTCAGGGTGCCGCCCATGATCGCGGCGTAGCTGAGTGGGATCATCAATTTCGATGAGGACACGCCGATTTTTCGCGCCCAGGCGCTGACGGCGGGAATTAGCGTGGCGACGACAGGCGTGTTGTTCAAAAAGCCGCTGAGTAATATGACGGGCAGGCAGAGTCGCAGCTGCGCGCCCCTGGCCGTTTTTGGCAAACCCAGCCAGTGGTTAACCAGCAGATCGATGCCGCCACTGGCGTGTATGCCCGTGGCGACAATAAACATAGCGGCTACGGTAATCAGCCCGGGATTGCTGAACCCAGCCAGCGCCTCTGTCGCGGTGAGCACACCACTGACACTGAACAGAGCCAGTGCGCTCATCATCACCAGGTGCGGACTAATACGAGAAAATATCAGCGTTAACAGGGTAGTGAGTGTGAGCGCGATGGCAAAATAACCCTGCCATTCCATTAAGCGGATTCCTAGATAACGAAGGCGCTGAAATATATCACGGCTGATACTCAGTGAAGCCCGGCTCGCAAGACAAAATATTCCGGTAAGCGATGGCTTTGGTTATAAGTAAACCGAGCAAACGTGGTTAATGCACGATGTCTATAGCGCCACCGTCAATGCGGATGTTTTGGCCGTTAATAAAAGCCGCGCGCTCACTGGCGATAAAGCAGACAAGGTCGGCCACCTCTTCGCGGGTCGCAATACGGCCTACCGGATTGGGAAATCTTTTGGCGACGATGCGGGCCTCAATGGCCTCCCAGTTGTCCTCCCAACCTTCCCGTTTTGCTTTTGCGCGAAACGCGGCTTCCACCTCGGGCGTGCGAATATAGCCTGGCGAGATCGTGTTTACGGTTATGCCGGTGCCAGAGAGTTCCTTGGCGAGGCTGACTGCGATATTTGCCAGTGCGCCCTTTGCCGCATAGTAGTGAGGGCGCAGTGCGTTGGGCTGGGTGGAGCCGATGGTGCCGAGTTGAATGATCCGGCCACTATTCAGTTCGCGCATCTGCGGCACCAGCAAACGGATCATCCGCGCCGCTGAAAGTACATTGACCTGATACATGCGCAGCCAGTCTTCGGTAGTGGCTGTCTGCCAGCTCTGCTCTTCAGCGGTGCCATAGTTGTTTATCAAAATATCAATCCGCCCGGTAAGGGCTATGGCCTGCGCAACCGCCTGTTCCGCGCCCTCGTCGGTGAGGATATCTCCCCACACTCCGTGGGCTACCTTGCTGGTGGATACCACATGGTCTGCCGTGCCCTGCTCAAGGCCATGGGCGATGACCACCGCACCTTCTGCGGCTAGCTGCTGCGCGATAATTTGACCGGTGCCGCGGTGGCTGCCGGTCACCAGCGCCACTTTACCT
>JBFJZC010000130.1:0-8153 GCA_041622295.1 Porticoccaceae bacterium | reverse complement strand
CTCAAAGACATCGGCAAGGAGTTTTCTCCCGGGCAGGACGAGGCCAGCTTTATGGTCATTGTACGGACTCCGCTGGGCTCTGGTATCGAGTATTCGAGCGGCAGGCTTGAGGAAATAGAAAAAATTCTGGAAAGCCATAACGACGTCATCACCGGCTACTTCTTTGGCCTCGGCACCGGCGGCCGGCAGGTCACCACGGCCATGGGTTTTGTGCGCATGACCCCCGCCTCAGAGCGCGACCAAAGTCAGGAAGAATTGATTAGCGTTCTCGCCAAAGAGTTTGCCGCCGTCCCCGGCGTCAAAGCTTTCCCCGCGCCCATCCCCAAGCTCGGCGGCCAGCGCGGCGAGCCCTTACAGTTCTCAATCAACGGACCCAACCTTACAGAAGTTGCACGCCTGGCCTACGAGCTTGAGAAAAAATTGGCGAGCGTTGAGGGCATGGGCCACGTTGATCTGGACCTGAACCTCGAACTGCCCCAATATCAGCTGCGCGTCGACAGTATCCGGGCTGCGGACCTGGGCTTTTCGACTCGGGATATTGCGCAGGCAGTCAACGTCATGGTCGGCGGGCTCGACGTTGCCAGGTACAACGATGATCCAGGCGACGGTGAACGCTACGATCTACGGGTTAAGGCTGCCGCAGGACAGTTTCAGTCAGCCAGCGATATCAATCGCATCTATCTGCGCTCCAGGACTGGCACCATGATCCGCGTCGACACTGTCGCAACGTTAGAAGAGACCCTCGGCCCGGCGTCCATTTCGCGTTACGATCTACGCTATTCAGCACCGTTTTATGGCAAGCCGGATATGCCGCTGGCCGCGGCCATCGATACGGTTCGCACACTCTCCGACGAAATTATGCCCGTCGGGTATGCGCTGACCTTCAAAGGACAGTCAGAGGAGTTCGGCAGAACAGCCAGCAACATGATGTTTGCCTTTATACTAGCTACGGTACTCCTGTACATGGTGCTTGCCAGCCAGTTCAATTCTTTTTTGCAGCCTTTTATTATTATGACCGCGCAACCTTTGGCCATGGTTGGCGGTATCGCACTCCTCTGGCTCACCGGCCACACACTCAACACCTGGTCAATGATTGGTCTGGTGCTTCTGGTCGGGCTGGTCGCCAAGAACTCAATCCTGCTGGTGGACATTACCAATCAGCGCAGACTGCAGGGTAAGAATATTGATGAAGCCTTGCTTGAAGCCTGCCCGATTCGTCTGCGACCGGTCCTGATGACATCCTTCACCGTGATTTTGGCGTTACTCCCCGCGGCACTGGGCTTTGGCGCGGGCCACGAAACCAACGGTCCGTTGTCTGTGGCCGTCATTGGTGGGATGCTGTCCTCGACGCTGCTGACGCTGGTGGTTGTGCCTCCGGTGTATTCGATCATGGAAGGTTTTGTGGAATGGCTGAAATTTCGTTCCAGGCCACAACCGACCGTCCGCCACGAAACCGATTAAATGAACCAGCAATGCGCGCAAAGGACTCTGGCACTTGTAAGGTTTTCTCTGTCTGTTGCAATATAACCATCTCTAACTTTGGAGCGCGATAATGATGCGACTGGACAGCGTTATATACGAGGTAAAAGGTACCACCGCGCTGGTAACGCTTGATGAGCCAGCCAAGTTAAATGCTCTCAGCCCGGGCATTCGTAGCGGGTTCACCGCTGCCCTGCGCAAGGCTGATGACGACCCCGACATCCGCGTGATTATCGTTACTGGCGCTGGTGACAAATCGTTCTGCGCAGGTGCCGATATCAGCGGGTTCGAATTTACTACGACCTATGCGAAGTCATTTATCGATAAGGTGCTCGACGTACTGGCGCTGCCGGAAAACACATCGAAACCTGTTATCGCCGCGGTCAACGGCTATGCGTTCGGCGGCGGCTTTGAAATAGCGATCGCCTGTGATTTCGTCATCGCCTCAGAACAGGCTAAATTTGGCGTCCCCGAAATTCAGCTTGGTTTACTGCCTGGCTTTGCTATTGTTCGCCTCAATGACCTGGTGGGCCGTCAGATGGCCAAATACCTCAGCATGCTAGGCGAGTCATTGTCCGCCCAGGAGGCCAGAGAACTCGGCCTGGTGCTTAAAGTGGTGCCCCACCACGAACTACTGGAACACGCTTTCGCACTCGCCGACAAGCTGGCCAGCAAACCGCAGATGGCCATACGTTACGCAAAATCCGTATACAACCGAGAGCTGGGCGGCGCAGAGATGACCTACGCCAAGGACGTGATGCCCTTCCTGTTTCTGGACGAAGACACTCAGGAAGGCGTAACGGCCTTTCGGGAAAAACGCAAACCCACGTTTAAATAGTCACGTCCACCTGAGACAGCACCCTGATTTGTCACCTTATAATTTGGATTGAGCCGGAATGACGGACGGTCGCGAGCAGTTTAGTTCAAGGCTTGGCTTTACCATGGCTGCGACCGGCTCCGCCGTAGGCCTGGGCAACATCTGGGGGTTTCCCACTCAGGCCGCCAACAACGGCGGCGCAGCTTTTGTGCTGGTATATGTCGCTTTTGCCGGCTTACTAGCTTACCCGGCACTCATGGCCGAGCTGGTCATTGGACGCCACACACGAAGCAATATGGTAACAGCTCTGCCCTTGATCGCGACGCACCGTCGCGGCCAGTTTATCGGCAAACTGGCCGGGCTTTACGGTGTGATCGTGGCCAGCCTCATTTTAGCGTTTTACGCCATTGTTGCGGGCTGGATGATGGCCCATATCCTCGCCCCCACAGCCCGGATCATCGGCCTGTCTGCATTTTCTCTGTGGCTTACCGACTTCAGCGTATCCCGCAACGTCATATTTTGTCTCATATTTTCTGTGTTGACTGCCTTGGTTGTCGCCAACGGCGTGCGCGATGGTATCGAACGCTGGTCAACGCGCTTGATGCCAGTCTTGCTGGGTTTGATCGTAGTGCTCATCGGCTACGTATTCACGCAAGACGGTGCCACGCAGGGACTAAAGGTCTACCTGATTCCTGACTTCAGCGCGATGACCGAGCCCCGTTTGCTAATCAACGCCATGGGCCAGGCATTTTTTTCCCTGTCGCTGGGCGTCGGCACCATGTTGATTTACGGCTCGTACATTCGTAAAGACGAGAATTTACCGGTCGCAGCGGCGCTAGTAACGCTGATCGATACTGGCATTGCCTTCCTCGCTGGACTGCTCATTATCCCCGCCGTATTTGTCGCGCTTAAACAGGGTGTAGAAATTTATGATGAATACGGGTCATTGGTCGCAGGTCCCGATTTGATATTACAGACCCTGCCCGTGTTGTTCGGTTCGCTTGGCGTGGCAGGCGTCGCAGTGGCAGCGGTATTTTTTTTGTTAATGACAATTGCGGCACTGACCTCATCCATATCAATGCTGGAAGTCCCTGTGGCATTTGGCATGGAGCAGATGAAACTGTCACGCCGCAAAAGCACCTGGCTAATCAGCGCCATTATTTTTGCATTGAGCGGACTAATCGCCCTTTATTTTGATTGGCTATTTGTCGCCGTGGTCGACCTGACGACCAAATATAGCCAGCCGTTACTGGCCGCTGTACTGTGCATCTTTGCCGGATGGATTCTGCACAGAGATCGCCTGCTTAACGAAATCCGTTCGGGTTGCGAGGGTGTTGAATCAAGCTGGTTCTGGAAGATCTGGCCGCCGTACATACGCTTTGTATGCCCGGTGTTGATTATTATTTTATTTGTCCAGGGCATCGTGGGGCAATAAACCAGTAGGCGTAACCAAAGACACACCTAAAAAGTGCCGGGAAACGCGCCTCCATCAAGCACAATATTTTGCCCAGACATGTATCCACTGAGAGCGCCACATAAAAAGGCGCAGGCCGCACCAAATTCGTCGCTGTTGCCGAGTCGCCCCGCCGGGCTGGCAGCCAAATAACGCACCATATAATCACCGACATCGGCACCCTCACTTCTGGCTCGGTAAGCGAGGTATCCGCAGCCGCGATCTGTGTCAAACAACCCGGGTAATAAATTGTTTATGGTGACATTGTCGCGAACAAACTCTCTGGCCACCCCGGCAACCCAGCCGGTTAACCCGGCTCTCGCACCGTTCGATAGGCCCAGGCCGGGCATTGGGGTCTTTACCGAAATGCTAGTGATGTTGACGATCCGCCCGAAACCCCGCGCAGCCATGCCATCAACCGTACGGCGTATCATGTCTATCGCCGAAAACATATTGCTGTTCACCGCGTCAAACCACTCCTTTTGAGTCCAGTCACGGAAGTCTCCTGGCGGCGGGCCACCAGCGTTGTTAACCAGAATATCAGGCACCGGACAGGCGGCAAGCACGGTATCCCGACCTTTATCAGAGGTAATATCCGCGACAACCACAGCAACCGCGGCTTTACTAACAGCCTGTATCTCCCGTTGCGCCAGCTCGAGCGTTTCAAGCGTCCGCGCCACCAGGGTCACATTCACGCCCTCCGCGGCGAGGGCCTGCGCGCAGGCCCTGCCTAGCCCTTTACTCGCGCCACAAACAATTGCGTTTCGCCCCTCTATTCCTAGTTGCATATTCCTGGTCTACTCTCTTGGTTTGCACAAGGTGCTTACCGGACATTCAGACCAGTGGATTCTCTGCTGTCTCAGCCGCTTTCACAAGTCACAACCAGCGACTGTTTTTTGAGAAACGAGAGCGCAGAAAATCCATCTGATCGGACAAAATGCGCCGTGAGTTAATCAACGCCAGATACTCGGCATTATTAGGCCGGTAGGGCAAAGCCGTCAGCTCCATACCAACCTCATCCAGTAGACGATTACCCTTGTGTTGATTGCAACGTCGACACGCCGATACTACGTTCTCCCAACGATCAGTGCCGCCGCGCGACAACGGTACGATGTGATCGCGTGTTAACTCAAATTGGGCAAATTGCCTGGTACAATAAAGGCACAGGTGGTTATCTCTGGCGAACAATGCGCTATTCGACAAAGGATATGTGGTTCGCGGCCGGGCTAGCTGTCCCCCACCGCAGGCGATAATACTGGGCAGATCGATCACTGTCTGTTTGCCGGTGATACGGGAGTGGCCACCGTGGATTTTATGAGCCACTTCCCCCAGACTCCAGACCACCAGCTCCCGTGCGTACAGGCAAACAGCAGCCTGCCAGTCGAGCCATTCAATGGGCTGACCGGCCAAATTCAAACGCAAAATTCTAGCCTGCATCAAACGCTCCAGATGTTTTGTTTAGACAAACCCACTAAGCAAAACCCCGACCAGCAAATAGCGTCGGGGTTGTTATTCAGCGATGCTGCAGACGTTTCCGGGGAACCACCCAAAAACACGGCAGGCGTGACTAGCGGGGCGTTAGACTGGCGTGTACTGAAGGCGGTATCCTCAATGATTGCGCGACTGCACCATCATAATATTTCGACTCCGTGTGTCAATCCCGCTGTGCAACCCACAGGGAAGCCCCTGCAGCACGAATTCAGAAACTTCCGCATAAACATTGAACTGCTTGCAAGGTAGTAACACGCGACGACGCGACGAACAAAACACACTGCGCAGGTCGCACGCAGATTAGGATTCCTCCACTATCGCAAAGTATTCGGTGCTGACCGCCGCCGATTCAGAGCAAGCAGGTTTTCCAACGCTTTACACGCGGGGCAAGCGTTCACAATCCGCTTAGACACACCGCTGCTATTGTATGGCGGGATGATAAAGAAAAACGCCCCTTTACCGGAGAGGGCAAGGGGCGTAAGCGGTGTAGGAGAACTCAGTCCAGCCATGGAGCGTTGTTATATTTGGCCTTTAATCCCTGTCCCTGGCCATATACGGACATCCTTTTCTGCAGAGAGACCTAACTTACCTGTTATTCCCTGGTCTCAGTTTATCCACGAGGCTATCCTTGCCTCAGCTATCCATACCAACTATCCATGTTTCGGCCATTCCGTGCCTCGGCTTCCTTCCGCGAGTACATCCCTGTGCATCTTCTTCCCTGTACCTATATTCCCTCATAGGCCACTTCTGTAAAAAACCAGATCCGTGTGCATAGCATCCATGCAGGGTGCATCTTGCAGGTCGACGCGCGACAAGCCTATTGGGAGTATTCTGGTTTTTTTGTAGGATATTTCCTACTATAGCGTCGCGTTGACCGCGCTTCGATGCTCATTTATTGTTCATTCCTTAAAACCTATCAGGCTACCGCCATGGCAACACGAAGAAAAACCCTTGATTTCGAAACTAGCCTGGAACAACTGGAAGCCATCGTCGAGAGTCTGGAAGATGGCAATTTAAACCTTGAAGAGTCCCTTAAGTCATTCGAAAAGGGGATCAAAATTACCCGCGAATGCCAGCACGCGCTGAAAAGTGCTGAGCAACGGGTACGCTTGCTGACGACGCAATCTGACGGCACTGTTGTCAGCAGCGACTTCACTACCGAGGACGGTGAGTGAGCTCTGACATCAACCGGTTCCTCACCACCTGCCGCGACCGTATTAATCCCCTGCTGAATAACTGCCTGCCCATTACCGGGGAGCCCACACCACTGCTATCTGCGGCCCGCTATGCCGCGTTGGGCAACGGCAAGCGCATTCGCCCGTGTCTGGTTTACGCCGGCGCACTTGCGGTGGGGTCGATTTCGCGGGCTACTGACCGCGTTGCCTGCGCTATAGAGCTGATGCACACTTACTCGCTGATTCATGACGACCTGCCGAGCATGGACGACGACGCCCTGCGCCGTGGCAAACCAACCTGTCATGTGGTGTATGGCGAGGCAACTGCGATACTGGCTGGCGACGGGCTGCAAGCGCTGGCCTTTGAACAACTCAGTGAACTCGGCAAGATCGAGCCCGGATTAGCGTTATCATTCGTTAACCAGTTGGCCCGCGCGAGTGGCCTGTCAGGTATGGTGCTTGGCCAGGCTATGGATATGGACGCCACAGATAAGCAGGTAGACCTGCCCTACCTGGAAACCATGCACAGCCGCAAAACCGCCGACCTGATTGCCGCCAGCGTGATGATGGGGGCGCAGAGCAGCACCGGTGACGCCATTCAATCAGGCTCACTGCGGGCGCTGAACGACTATGGTAGGGCCATCGGCCTGGCTTTTCAGGTCATGGATGACATTCTTGACACCCGCAGCAACACAGCGGTTTTGGGTAAACTGGCAGGGGCAGATGCAAAACTGCACAAATCAACTTATACCTCACTCTTAGGTCTGGAGCAGGCCGCGGACATGCTCGATAAACTCTTCACGCAAAGCCTGGAGGCGCTGGCCGCGTTTGATGGTCGAGCGGATCATTTACGTGATCTGGCCCACCATATCGTCAACCGCGATTTCTAGTCTTTGACCACTTATTCGGAGTGCTTTTGGTGTAACATTGCCGCCTCGGAAAATCCTGTTCCCATGCGATGACCGCTTCATTCTCAGAGATACCCCTAACCCGGCCCAAGACGCCACTGCTTGATCAAATCGATCTTCCTGGTCATCTGCGGAATTTACCGGCAGACAGGCTTGTGCAACTAGCAAACGAATTGCGCGCTTACTTGCTCTATGCGGTTGGGCAGAGCGGCGGCCATTTCGGTGCAGGGCTGGGTGTGGTCGAACTCACCATCGCCCTGCATTATGTCTTCGAGACGCCCCGCGACAAACTGGTCTGGGACGTCGGCCACCAGACTTACCCACATAAGATTCTTACCGGTCGGCGGGAGCAACTGCCCACCATCCGCCAGCCCGGTGGCCTCTCTGGCTTCCCCAAGCGAAGCGAGAGTAATTACGATACCTTTGGCGTTGGCCACTCCAGCACTTCGCTCAGCGCCGCGCTTGGCATGAAGATTGCCGCCACCATGGATCATAAGGATGATCGCGCGATCGCGGTCATCGGCGACGGTGCTATGACTGCGGGCATGGCCATCGAAGCGCTCAACCATATCGCTCACGTCGACCAGGATTTACTCGTTGTCCTTAACGACAACACCATGTCCATTTCCAAAAATGTTGGCGGGTTGGCGACCTACTTTTCAAAGCTTTGGTCCAGTCGGTTCTACAATCTGTTTCGAGAAAGCGCAAAGCGACTATTGAAGGCTTTCCCGTCAACCAGTGTCGTTGTCCGCAAAACCGAAGAATTGATGAAAGCAATGGTTGCTCCGGGCATTATTTTCGAAGAGTTGGGTTTCACCTACATTGGTCCG
>JBFJZC010000129.1:0-8186 GCA_041622295.1 Porticoccaceae bacterium | reverse complement strand
GTTTGTTCATCGCTGGCAAAGGCTCGCCATATTTGAAAAACAGCTGAAGAATCCGGATCTTTTGGCTGACCCGGTTCCAGCAAATTGGTCCTGATTTTATTGATGTGTTTTTGCAGTTGCTTTTCGCTGAGAAATAATGGAATGGTATTACCGTAGCTTTTACTCATTTTGCGCCCATCCAGCCCCTGCAGAACAGCAACGTGATCATCAACCAGAGCCTCGGGAAGCACAAAATGCTCACCGTAATGATGATTAAAGCGCTGCGCAATATCACGGGCCATTTCCACGTGCTGTACCTGGTCACGCCCCACCGGAATTTGTCTGGCGTTAAACATCAGAATATCCGCCGCCATGAGTACCGGGTAACTAAATAACCCCATGGTCAGTCCAAAATCGGCATCCTCTCCAGCAGCTTCATTATCCTGCACCGCCGCTTTGTAGGCGTGGGCTCTGTTCATCAGACCCTTGGCGGTCATACAGCTGAGCAACCAGGTCAACTCGGGGATTTCCGGAATATCTGACTGACGATAGAAAATTGCATTATCAGTATCCAGACCAAGTGCAATCCAGCTTGCCGCAATTTCCAGCGTGGAACGGTGAATTTCCTGTGGGTCATGACATTTGATCAGCGCGTGATAATCCGCCAGAAAATAAAAAGACTGGAGATCTGTTCTCTTGCTCGCCGCCACCGCTGGGCGTATGGCGCCGACGTAATTGCCCAGATGAGGCGTGCCGGTAGTGGTAATTCCCGTTAAAATCCTGTCTTGATTCATAGCAGTTTTGATGGCTCCAGGCACCGGATTATTGATAAGCAAGGCGAAATTTATTCGCGGCAATGATACCGGAACAAGTGCTTTTTGTACGGATCAATACCAGACTGAGAGGCGCAGAATCGGTGCGGGTTTTCGTGCAAAGACAGAGCGCCGCGCTTATTTCAGCCGCAACCCCCTGGACAGGGACACCCGGTCGCCATCCTCGACAACCGAGTGTCAGACCGGAAACGATATATCAGTAAACTCCAACATCCAGGTAGGATCGAGAAATTTTGTCGATGGCCACCACGTAAGCCGCTGTACGGTAATCCTTTACCGTGTCTTTGGTATCAAACACCTCTTTGATTTGCTGAAATGCTAGCCGCATGGTGTCATCCAGCCCTGATCGGACGAGGTCAAGTTCGTTGGCGCCCTGCACCAGCTCTTTCTGTATCCACTCCGGAATCGGTTGATCGGTCATACTCTCGATGGCTCGCAACATATGGGCACCGCGCATTTCGTCGTAGCGCCGCTCCATCCGACCAAATCGAATATGCGCCAGATTGCGAACCCACTCGAAGTAGGAAACCGTTACGCCACCCGCATTGACGTAGGCGTCAGGTAAAATCACCACCCCGCGCTGACGCAGTATTTCATCGGCACCGAAAGTCACCGGGCCATTGGCAGCCTCGATAATCAGACGGGCTTTAATGCCCCGCGCATTATCTACGGTTATCTGCGCTTCCATCGCTGCCGGGATGAGAATATCGCAGTCCATTTCCAGTACGGTCTTACCATCGGCAACAAACGTGGCGTCGGGATACCCTTTCACGGTACTGTGCTCAACGATGTAATCACGAACGCGCTGTATATCCAGTCCATCCGGATTCACCAGGGCGCCGTCCCGTTCAACCAGCCCAGTAATCAGGCACTCATCTTCTTCCTGAAGCAGTTTAGCCGCGTAGAAACCCACGTTGCCCAGCCCTTGCATCACCACCCGCTTACCCGCCAGGCTGCCTACTAATCCAATCTGGGCAACACAATCAGCATGCCGAAAAAACTCCCTCATGACATAAACGACACCCCGCCCGGTAGCTTCGGTTCGCCCGCGAATGCCGCCGTGAGAGACAGGTTTACCAGTCACGCAGCCCTGGTAATTGATGTCATCTGGACACAGGTGCTTGTAGGTATCAGCAATCCAGGCCATTTCTCGTTCGCCAGTGCCCATGTCAGGCGCTGGCACATTGGTCGCCGGGCTCAAAAACCCTTTACGAATCAATTCAGCCGCAAAAGTGCGGGTAATTTTTTGCATATCTCCCCGCGAATACTTACTCGGATCGATCACCAGGCCGCCTTTTGAACCACCGAAAGGCACATCAACAATCGCACATTTATAGGTCATCAGCGCCGCCAGCGCCTCAACCTCATCCTGATTAACGATGGTTGCATAACGAATGCCACCCTTGGCGGGCAGGCGGTGGCTACTGTGCAGTGAGCGCCAGCCCTTGAATACTTCGATCGTGCCATTGATTTCAACAGCAAAATTGACTTCGAGTGTCGCGGCGCAAACCTTTATCGCGTTGGCAATCCCCGGATCGATTGCCAGCACTTCAAAAGCTCGATCCGCCATGTGGTTGACGCTTGCGGTAAACGATAACTCTGCTGATTGTTCATTCACAGACATGATCCACCCTCGTTATTTTTAACTCTGAAGTCACTAACACTATGCTTTGTTTGCGGCGAAAACCAGTGAAACTTTATATCTTCTGCCATCTAGCTTTGTGCTGAATCGCCGGGCGAGTTCATCGAGTTGTGGATTACCGGGATTCATTTAGCTAAATCTTTTACTCCCCGACAACCGCCGACGATATGGCGCCAGCTCATCAAGTAAACCCGTAAACCGTTCTATGGACCTCAGCTCAAAGCCAGCGTGTAATCTGTCCTCATCAGCCAGAGCTCTGATGTCATCCAGGGTAAACCAGTCAGTCGCTAGAATTTCGCTATGATCGACGCGGCCTATCTCTCCGTTGAACACGGTGCCAAATATTTTGTGAAGGGACCCCTTGTAGGACCAGTCGCCCACCTCATGTAGCTCATCAAGACCGGTATCCAGCTCTTCGTAAATCTCGCGCCGCACGGTCTGTAAAGGGTTTTCTCCGGGATCTATCCTGCCACCAGGAAGCCCCCAGATGCCGTTATTAACACCTCTGAGGTTATTGTGGACAACCAGCAGGAATGTGTTATCCGCCTTAAGAATGCACCGGGAGGTGCGGTATTTTATGGATTTCATTAATCTTTTTCTCTAAATAAGCTGCCTGGTTGCCTGATCGCCTATATATCGACCACCAGCTGTTTTAGCGGTAGCAGCAGTTTTTCGACCAACAATTGCACGGATTGTCGACCGCGGTATTGATTGACATCGAGACGGTACACCATGGCCAGTTGGGCTGGCAAATCCGCCAGCTCATGTTTATCGACCGCGCCAAAAGCAACGGCGTCGATCAGCTGGCCCGCCTCGGTCGGGCAGGCCAGTGTCAGCTTCAGGTGTTTGTCACCGACGATTCGATGCTCAATCACATTAAATTTGCCATAAAAACTGGGTTCCGGAAATTGCTGCCCCCAGGGTCCGCCGGATCGCAATTGTTGCGCCACCGTCAGACTCAACTGCTCAGCCTCAAGTTCACCATCGGTGACTATTTCAGCCTCCAGGTCAGCCACCGTCAGCAAACGACGCACTTCTGTGTCAAAAGCCCGCGAAAACCTGTCGAGATTATTCGCGGGCAGCGACAAGCCGGCGGCCATAGCGTGGCCCCCAAATTTGTCGACCAAACCAGGATTCTCCGCTGCGACGGTGTCGAGGACATCACGAATATGCAGACCGGGGATAGACCTCGCTGAGCCTTTCAGGTCGCCATCATTGCCCTTCGCAAAGGCGATCACTGGACGGTGAAAACGATCTTTAATACGCGATGCCAATAAACCAACCACGCCCTGATGCCATTGCGCATCCATTAAACACAGGCCCCAGGGCATCGTATCTTCGTCAAGCCGCAAAGCGCTGACAATGCCAAGCGCTTCGCGCTCCATATCGGCTTCGATAGTGCGACGGTCGCGATTCAACTCATCCAGTTGTAAAGCTAACCGCCGGGCTTCACCTGCATCGTCAGTGAGCAGGCAATTAATGCCGATGCTCATATCTTCCAGTCTACCCGCCGCATTGAGTCGCGGACCCACGGCAAATCCGAGATCCGCGGCAACCAGATTCCGATGATCGCGGTTGGCCAGCTCCAGCAAAGCCAAAATCCCCGGCCGGGCCTGGCCCGCCTGAATCCGCCGCACACCTTGAGCAACCAACACGCGATTGATTTTGTCGAGGGTGACGACATCGGCGACGGTGCCCAGGGCAACCAGATCCAGCCAGCGCGCCAGATTGGGTTCAGCCAGGTGCTGGTCTGTAAACCAGCCGACATCCCGCAGGTGACTACGCAGGGCGCTCATCAGATAGAAGATAACGCCGACCCCGGCGAGATTTTTGCCGGGGAATAGACAATCGCGCTGATGCGGGTTAACGATGGCATCTGCCTTCGGCAGGTCGGCGCCAGGCAAGTGATGATCAGTAATCAGCACTTTCATGCCCAGTGCCTTTGCCCTGGTCACACCGGCGTGACTGGATATACCGTTGTCGACAGTGATAATTAGATCAGGCTGTCGCTGCCCGGCCAACGCGGCGATTTCTGGTGTCAGCCCATACCCATACTGGAACCGGTTGGGCACCAGGAAATCGACTCGCCGACACCCCATAGAGCGCAGCGCCAGCACCGCCACCACGGTACTGGTGGCGCCATCGGCGTCGAAATCGCCGACGACGAGTACTGATTGCTCTCCCCGTAGCGCCTCTGTAAGCAGCGCGACTGCCTCCCCCAGACCGCGCAGTTGGTCAGGCGGCGGCAACTCGGCAAGTCCGAGACTCAGCTCGTGCTGGTCAACGACACCTCGCCCGGCATAAATCCGTTGCAGGAGCGCTGGAACGTCTTCGTCGAAATGGCAGCGGTTCAGATCGGCTGTGCGATAGCGAATCCGTTTGTCAGTCAAACCGCCCTGGTCCACTATGTCTTACACAGCGAGGTTGGCCGCAATAAAGGTTTGCACTGCCGCGAGATCATTGGGCTGCACCTCATAGCGTTCGGTCCGCTCAAACAGGTCAGCCATATGGGGTGGCAACGGCGGGTTATGAGGATACCCGGCCCTGGCGACGGCTTCTGGGAATTTCGCCGGATGGGCCGTCGCAAGGGCGATCATCGGCACAGCAACACTGCTGCGACACTGCCGCCCGGCATACAGGCCAATAGCTGAATGGGGATCAAGCAAGTAATTGCTGACTAAGTATTCATCTCTGATGGTGGCCACCGTTTGCTCATCATCGACACGATGACTGGAAAATAAAGCACGAACGCTTTGCAACGCCGATTCATCAAGTTTCAGCTTGCCCGTACTGTTAAAAACTTCCATCAACTTGCGGATCGCCTTAGCATCCCGTTTGTACAGGTCAAAAAGCAGGCGTTCAAAATTGCTCGACACCATGATATCCATACTTGGCGACAAGCTATGAACCAGCGGCTGCTTGCTATGGTCGTTACCGCTAATACAGCGATGCAGTATGTCGTTGGCATTGGTGCCAATAATCAACTGCTTGATCGGCAGCCCCATTTTGTGAGCCAGGTAACCCGCAAAGATATCGCCAAAATTGCCTGTAGGCACGGCAAAAGACACTGGTCGATGGGGTCCGCCGACCGACAGCGCTGCCCAGAAGTAGTAGACGATCTGGGCCATGATGCGCGCCCAGTTTATCGAATTAACCGCTACCAGCTGACGTCCCTCTGGTAAAAAGGCCTGGTTACCAAAGCTGGCTTTTACCATGTTCTGACAATCGTCAAAATTTCCCTCGACAGCAATGTTATGAATATTGTTGCCCGGGACGGTCGTCATCTGCCGACGCTGCACCTCGGAAACCCGCTGATGAGGGTGCAAAATAAAAATATCAATATTCTTGCAACGCCGACATCCTTCTATAGCGGCTGAACCGGTATCACCCGACGTTGCGCCCAGGATGACGACCTTCTGCTGGCGCTGTTCAAGAATATAATCAAGTAGATGACCAAGGAATTGCAAAGCAAAATCCTTGAATGCCAGTGTCGGCCCATGAAACAGTTCGAGAACCCATTCGTTGTGTCCGGTCTGCACCAGTGGGGCGATGGCTCGGTGACGGAAATCGCTATAGGATTCCTCGATCAACTCCCGCAATTTCTGCTCGGGAATATCTTTAGCAACAAAGGGCGACATGACTTTGAAGGCCAGCTCCTGATACGACAGGCCGTGCCAGGAGGCAATTTCAGTGCCGCTAAAACTGGGTATATGCTCAGGTACAAAAAGACCGCCATCCGGCGCCAGTCCGGTAAGGACAACGTCGGTAAATGATTGCGGGGGGCAACCCCCTCTAGTACTGATGTATTTCACGACGGTTTACTAATGCTCCGGCTATGTGTTCGTATTGTTTATCGCTTTATTGCTGAGGTCCAATCCAGGTACCACCATCCAGGTTAGGTGCCCCCACCTACTTCAGGCACCCAGGAAACTGTCCTTATCATCTAATCATCAAGTGTCTCCACGCGAATGTGGACAACGGCGCCTTCGACCGTATCAAGCTGCTCAATTTCAGCAATCGCGCCTCGCAAATTCTGTTCACTGGTCTTGTTGGTCAGCATAATTAGCTGCACGTGATCCTGCCCGGCATGGGCTTCCTTCTGGATAATTGCTTCAATGCTGATACCGTGGCTGCTGGTAATTTGCGCCACTGCAGACAGCACACCTGGCTTATCCAGTACTGAGATACGCAAATAACAGGCCGTTTCCGCCTCGCTAATATCCACCACATTAACATCGCAGACCGCCGTATCCGCAAACCCGAGGTAGGGCACCGATTGCCCCGCATCTGCATCCATATTTCTGGCTACGTCGATGATGTCGGCAACCACAGCCGAAGCCGTTGGCCCAGCACCAGCGCCAGCTCCATAAAACAGCGTCGGCCCTACCGCATCGCCTTTTACCATAACGGCATTCATCACCCCATTAACCTGGGCGAGCAGCAACGTTTCTGGAATTAACGTCGGGTGAACCCGCAATTCAACACCCCGCTGACAGCGTCTGGCAATGCCGAGGTGCTTGATTCGATAACCCAGCTCCTCCGCATAAGCCACGTCGATCGGCTGAATGCTTGCAATACCCTCGGTATATACCGCATCAAAACGTAGGGGCATACCGAAAGCCAGGGCAGCCAGTATCACTAATTTATGAGCGGCGTCGATGCCTTCAACATCAAACGTGGGATCGGCCTCCGCATACCCCAGGGCCTGAGCTTCGGCCAGCGCGTCAGCAAAGGCTCTGCCCTTGTCGCGCATTTCAGTGAGAATAAAATTACCGGTGCCGTTGATAATCCCCGCCAGCCATTCGATCCGATTAGCTGCAAGACCTTCGCGCAAGGTCTTGATCATCGGAATTCCGCCTGCAACCGCCGCTTCAAACGCCACCTGCACTCCGTTCTCCCTGGCAGCCACAAAGATTTCATTGCCGTGCTCGGCTATCAGCGCCTTATTGGCGGTCACCACGTGCTTGCCATTTGCAATGGCCCGCAACATAAGCTCTTTCGCTACGGTGGTACCTCCCAGGAGTTCAACAACAATATCAACGTCACTATCCGCGACTGCGAAAACATCCCGTTCAACGAGAACGCCAGTGAGATCACAGGCAGAATTATCCTTCCGCGCGCCAATTAAGGACACCTGAACTTGCCTATTGGCATGGGCGTTGATGGTGTCGCGATTTCTGGACAATAAATTGAATGTGCCCGCACCGACCGTGCCGAGCCCGCAGATACCCACTTTTACAGCCTTCAAATGGCCCTCACAAAGATCAAAATGAAAAAGCGGCCACCGCAACGGCGACCGGAATAAATATCAGTTCAGCCCAGGCGCTACGCTACCATCGACACCGAGAACGCGCGCCAAATCCGCGGCAGGCTGATAACCAGGTAACAGGGAGCCATCGGCGAGCACGATAGCAGGGGTACCCGTAACGCCCACCCGCTGCCCCAGCTGATACTGCCCTGCAATCGGATTTGCACATTCAACCGCTGCAAGAGTACCGCCATTTTTTAGCTCAGTTAGCGCCTCCTTACGATTGCTAGCACACCACGCAGAGACCATCTTGCGATAGGTCGGTGACCCAACCCCATCGCGTGGAAACGCCAGATAGCGAACTTCGATTCCTCTTTGGTTAAGCTCCGGCACTTCTCTGTGAAGTTTTCGACAATAGCCGCAATCCACATCGGTAAACACGTACATGAAACTTTTAGCCGGACCGACTGGCGCGAAGACAATC
>JBFJZC010000128.1:0-8234 GCA_041622295.1 Porticoccaceae bacterium | reverse complement strand
TCGATCTTGTAGTCACCAACATCGTGAACATCCATGCCCAACCAGTGCCCGGCCCGATGCATGTAAAAATCAGTGTAAGCACCCTTTTCAATGAGCTCTGACACCTTACCCTTGAGCAGGCCAAGATCGACTAAACCCGCCGTAATTACCTCTACCGTCACCTCGTGTGGCTCATTCCAGTGGCGCCCAGCCGCAACTGCGTCAATAGCGGCCAGTTGCGCATTGAGTACTATTTCATAGAGAGCTTTTTGCTCGGCGCTAAAAACGCCATTGACGGGAAAGGTACGGGTAATATCTGCGGCATAATGCTGGTATTCACAGCCCGCATCGATCAGCACAAGGTCACCGTCCCCCAGCACCCCGTTGTTCGTCACATAATGCAGGATACAGCCGTTATCGCCGCCGCCAACAATAGATGTGTAAGCAGGGAAGGCCGCCCCCGCGCTGGCAAATTCGTACTCGATTTCAGCCTGCAACTGATATTCCGACATGCCCGGTCTCGCCACAGCCATGGCCTTACAGTGGGCAGCAGCAGAGATTTGCCCGGCTTTTCGCATTAACTTTAACTCAGCTGGCTTTTTGAACAGGCGCATTTCATGTAGCAAGTGGTCAAGATCGACAAACTCGCCAGGCGGGACGGCGCCGGCTCGCGCCCTACCCCGAATGTTATTCACCCAGCTCATCAGGTGCTGATCAAAATCACGATCCTTGCCGACGGCGTAATACACTCGCTCCTTACCTTCCAGCAATCCGGGCAAAATCTCGTCAATATCAGCGACAGGGAAAGCATCGTCCGCGCCGTAGTCTGTGCAGGCGCCCCCCGGTCCGGCTCGGTAACCGTCCCATATTTCCCTGGCGCGGTCACGATCTCGACAAAACATAACGAACTGGCCCTGTTGACGCCCAGGAATCAACACTAGCACCGCTTCCGGCTCGGGAAAGCCAGATAAATAATGGAAATCGCTATCCTGGCGGTAGGGGAAATAAGTATCACGGCTCCGCGTGCGCTCAGGCGCCGCCGTGACAATCGCGATACTGTTCTTTTCCATCATCGCCATCAAATCACGGCGGCGACGCGCGAACTCCTTACTATCAACCATAATTTTTTCTCTGGAGCCTGTTTGTGTAATGTTTTGGTGTTGTGGCGTAGTGTTAATTTTCAACTTCAATGTAGTACTTCGCCTGGCGCGGACTGCATGTGTGTTATTTCAGTGTATATCAGCGATATCGCTACGCGGACAAACTCAACAAGCTCTGCGTAACTGGCTTCGCCATCCTCATCGGTCTGGCTTTCGGGATCAGCCAGCGCTATTGCGGCGAGATCGCGCATGGCTTCGGAAACATCGGCCGCCAGAGCAGTGTCGCCAGATAACCCCGACTGCCCCAGACCCGTCAGATAGCTGCGACACCAGTCCGATAGCGCTTCTATCCTGGCAGACAAAGACTCGTCATCATCGGGGAGTAACAGTTCCACCAAACCCTGCGGCTCCTGTACCTGGGTGAGAGTATCCAGATACAGTTTATTCACCATATCTTTTACTGCTACCAGATTCGACACCGGTACTTCTGCCAGATCAGAGAGAAACGCAAACAGAGCCTCCTCACTCAAGGTCTGGCCACCGCCGAGCTTTCCACACAAACCACCCTGCAGCCTGACAGGACTAACGACCAGCCCGGCAACAAACAAGGCATGGCAGCATTCATCAAAATCGATCAACCGTCCTACTCCCAAAGGGCTTATCCTAACACCGCTATATAAAAATTTACTGCCCACCGAAAGCGCGCATGAAAACTCTTTTTATCCCACGCGATAAGGTACCACTTCTCGAAATAGGGTTAACAATATTGACCAACCCAACCGGGCACAATATAGTACCGTCACTGTACTCTCAGGTTAAACTACGTGGATGCCATGAACAGCGACATAATGGCTAGTCTTGAGCAAAAAATCGACCAGCTCGTTGAGTTGAGCGGTCGCTTGCAAAAAGAAAATGCCGCCCTGCGTGATCGCGAAGGCAATTTGCTCCGCGAGCGCGGACGCTTGCTAGAAAAAAATGAACAGGCACGTAGCCGTGTCGAGCGTATGATCGCACGTCTTAAAGCCCTCAACCCCGAAGGTTAACGCTTTGACTACAAGCGATACAGTACTGATACGTGTCCTCGACAAAGAGTACCAGGTGCAATGCCCGCCTGAGGAGAAGCACGCTTTGCAGGAATCTGCGCAGGCGCTGGATCAGCGTATGAGGGATATCCGCAAGTCTGGTCACGTTATCGGTCTGGAGCGGATCGCAGTGATGGCTGCCCTTAATCTCGCTTACGACCTGCTCAAAACGGAAACTGTCACGTCTGCGTATGAAACCACCAGGAAAGACCTGAAGCGTCTGGAAGGAAAACTGGCCCACGCATTGGCAGAAAAAGCAGGGCCGGCGTAAGACCTTTCCTGTTGTCATCAAGCCACTAGGCTATAATGCCCGTACCTGGGGTGTTTGCTAGCCAAGAAGTTCTTGAGCCGATAATGCTACCCAGGGGGTTGCTGTTGATGCCGTTGTGCACGTCCGCTCGTCGGAAAGCCTGAAGTATCACGTCGATCCCCACCTTGAACCGTCGGGTTCAGGGCCACATTGGCGGCGGCACTTCCGGGTCTTTATTTACCACTACGCCGCCAATGCCGATGCCAAAGATAATGTCCCTGTTACCAAACTCCTGTCCGGCTGGGTCAGCACACCCATGACTCAACGACTTCGCCACTAATGTCCCAACAACTGCGCCGGGAAATCCGCGCAAAAAGGCTAACACTGAGCCAGGCGGAACAACAGCGAGCAAGTGAGGCCCTGACAGATATTTTGTCGAGCCTTAGGCAATACCGATGCGCAAAAAGGCTCGCTTTTTATTCCGCTAACGACGGTGAGATTGACGCTGGCTACCTGTTACAGAACGCCCTCGCTACGGGCAAAACCTGCTATTTGCCAGTCCTTCACCCGCTACAGCAAAAACGCCTGCATTTTGTCGAGTACCATGACAGCACGCGATTGGTTAATAACCGTTTCGGCATACCGGAGCCATATCTACCCTCCGGCCGTATCGTGCCGATCTGGACTCTTGACATAATTTTCCTGCCATTGGTAGCGTTCGACCGAGGGGGAAATCGACTCGGCATGGGCGGTGGGTTTTACGACCGCACCCTGACCCACTTGCGCAACCGGCCTGATCGCGGAACCCGCGTGATTAAACCCTGGTTAATCGGGCTGGCGCACAGCTGTCAGGAAGTTATAGATTTGCAACCGCGCCCCTGGGATATACCTCTGGATATGATCGCCACCGAAAAAGAACTCATTACTATCAATCGACGACGCAAAGAGCGATAACTTCGACATGAGAAAAACTAAGATTATCTGCACCATTGGACCCGCAACGAGTTCCGTAGAGATGCTCACACAGCTGACCAACGCCGGCATGAATGTGGCGCGCCTGAACATGTCGCACGGTGACCACGATTCTCATGCGACTGTCATAGAGCGTATCAAGGCCCTTAATAAAACCCTCCACCATCCCGTCGCGCTGCTGGTCGATACGCAGGGACCGGAGATCCGCACTGGCGATCGCAATAATGATCTCAATTTGACCACCGGGGATATTGTGTCGGTAGTGGCTCGCGGCGCCGAAGATGTGGAAACCAGTTCCATCCAGGTAAACTACGAAGATCTCATTCACGACGTTGAAGTCGGCGACAAGATTACTGTGGATAACGGCCTGATTAACCTTGAGGTACTCGAAAAAAACTTCCCGGTGATGAAATGCAAAGTTATCGATGGCGGCGTTCTAAAGAGCAAAAGTCACGTGAACTTGCCAGGAATACGCGTTAACTTGCCGTCAATTACCGAAAAAGATAAAAGGGATATAAAATTTGCCCTTGACCAGGGCGTCGACTTCATTGCCTTATCGTTTGTCCGCAACAAAACAGATATCGAAGAACTTCGCGCAATTTTAAAAGAAGATAACAGCAATATTAAGATAATTGCCAAGATTGAAGATCAAGAAGGCCTCACCAATCTTGAGGCTATTATTTCCGCCGCCGACGGCATCATGGTGGCCAGGGGCGACCTCGGTGTTGAGATACCCCTGGAGGTACTACCCAGGGTTCAGCGACGCATCGTCCGGCAATGCGCGATCCACGGCCAGCGTGTCATCGTCGCCACCCACATGCTGGAATCGATGATTGAAAACCCCATGCCAACGCGCGCGGAAGTCACCGATGTCGCCAATGCGGTGTACGAAGAAGCTGACGCGATCATGCTATCAGCAGAGACCACCATCGGTAAGCACCCGGTACGCTGCGTGGAAATACTGGATCGCATCGCCCGCTCCACCGAAAAGAGCCGCGGCCTGTTATTTACCGAAAACTTGATAATGGATACCGATAAACAGCAAATTTCTGCCGCCGCCGTAAAACTGGCCGAATCAATCGGTGCCAAGGCCATTATTGTACCGACCAAGACCGGTCGTATGGCCAATTATCTGACCAACTGCCACCCGCAAACGCCGATAATTTGCGCTTTTACGTTTGAAGAACAAACCCGTCGCCAGCTTGTGTTAAACCGCAATGTGTTGAGCTTCGCTATCAATTACCACTCGGAACCTGAAAAAATCCTGTCTGAAGCGGCCAAAATGCTGCTGACCCGAGATGAGTTTAATGCGCAGGACAAAGTCGTGGTTATTTCCGACACCCTGAATGGCCCCGGTATTGATGCGGTGCAAATTCGTCATCTGGGTGAATTGCAGAAGCTCTGACAGCTCGCGGCCCGTGCCGGGCAACAAAATTCGCCCACCGCTAACTCAGAAAAAATTGGTAAGCTTTGTTATCGGTTTCCTGTCGGTATCGATAATTCATCGAATCCAGAAAGATTGGCACCTCGCCCCGCGCTTCCGCCGGAACCTGTAAGCCGACCAGTACTCGGCCATAGGCAGCGCCGTGGTTACGATAGTGAAACATGGAAATATTCCACCTGCCGCCTAATTTACCCAGAAAGTTTGACAGGGCCCCAGGGCGTTCGGGAAATTCAAACCGATAGACCACTTCGTCGTCGATCTCCGGCGCGCGACCACCCACCATATGACGAATATGCAGTTTGGCCATCTCATTTTCAGTCATATCCGCCACCGGATAACCGCGCTCCCGCAGCTCACTAACTAAACTCTCCCGATCCGCATCGGAACCAACCTGGATACCCACAAATATATGGGCCTCGCGGTTATCGGCATAGCGGTAGTTGAACTCAGTGACCATACGCTGGCTGAGCGCACGACAAAATTTTCTGAAGCTGCCAGGTTTTTCAGGAATGGTGACAGCAATGATAGCCTCTTTTTTCTCACCAATTTCGGTGCGTTCAGAAATGTAGCGCAAGCGATCAAAATTGATGTTCGCACCACTGTCGATGGCCAGCAGGGTATTACCTTTACAACCTGTTTGCTGCACGTACTTTTTTAAGCCGGCAACACTCAATGCACCCGAGGGCTCACTAATGGAACGGGTATCGTCGAAAACATCCTTGATGGCAGCGCAAATTTCATCGGTGCTGACAGTGATCACAGCATCCAGTATGTGACGCAGTATGCGAAACGGCTCCTTGCCGACCTGCGCCACGGCGGTGCCATCGGCAAACAGACCGACCTCGCTCAGGCGAACACGACGTCCCGCAGCCATTGCCGCGGCCAGACAGGCCGCGTCTTCAGATTCTACAGCGATGATTTTTATTTCCGGCCGCACATACTTCACGTAGGCGGCAATACCAGCGCACAGGCCGCCACCGCCGACCGGCACAAAAATAGCGTCAAGCCGACCGGGATGCTGGCGGAGAATTTCTACAGCAATCGTGCCCTGCCCCGCGATAACATCCGGGTCATCAAAGGGGTGGATATAAACCAGGCCTTTTTGTTCCACCAGCTTTTCGGCATGAGACGAAGCAGCGTCATAGGTGTCACCATGCAGCACAACGCGAGCGCCATGGGCGCGGACCGCATCAATTTTAATTTGCGGGGTGGTGCGCGGCATGACGATAGTCGCTTTCACCGACATTTTTTTTGCTGCCAGCGCCAGACCCTGAGCATGATTCCCTGCCGAAGCGGTGACCACACCCCGGGCTTTCTCCGCATCACTTAACTTCAGCATCTTGTTGTAAGCGCCGCGCAACTTGAAGGAAAAAACGGGTTGTAAGTCCTCACGCTTGAGCAACACCTGATTATCCAGGCGGGCTGACAACAAAGGTGCATCGTCTATCGGGGTTTCTTCGGCAAGATCATAAATACGCGCATCAAGTATGCGCTTTACGTAGGATTTAGGCATTTCAGGAATTTAATCCGCGCTTTTTATAAAGAGCCGCCATGGTAAATTTTGTACAGCAATAACACCAGCGGCGACTGAATTATCCAGAGGCGCAAAGGCGGTTTCAGTCTGCTTGAGCTAACGTATAATGCCAGCTCAACCTGAGGCCATATCATGACGCAGGAAACACTCAAGCAAGCAGTTGCCCAGGCAGCTGTCGAGTACACATTGCAACACCTGGATTTTGATGGCGTTCTTGGCGTCGGCACTGGCTCTACCTGTAATTACTTCATCGACCTGCTGGCCAACCATAAGGGCAGAATTGCCGGCACCGTAGCCAGCTCGGAAGCAACGGCAGGGCGGCTACGCGCCCACGGCATACCCGTCCACAACCTGAACAGTGTGGATAGCGTACAACTTTATGTTGATGGGGCGGACGAAGTGAACCCACGCCTGGAGCTGATCAAGGGCGGCGGCGGTGCGCTGACCCGGGAGAAAATCGTCGCCGCCGTAGCCCAGACGTTTATCTGTATTGTCGATCACACCAAATACGTCGATCACCTGGGGGCGTTTCCTCTGCCGATAGAGGTTATTCCCATGGCGAGAAGCCACGTCGCCAGGACAATTATCAAGCTCGGTGGCGAGCCCGTCTACCGGGACAACTTCGTCACTGATAATGGCAATATTATTCTCGACGTTCATGGCCTCGCGCCCATTGGCTCGTCCCGCGCACTGGAGGAAAAACTCAATAACATCGTCGGCGTAGTATGTAACGGATTATTCGCCCTGCGTCCGGCTGACACACTGTTATTAGCAACACCCGGTGGTGTTGAAACCCGTTCCCCAAGGAGTCTCTAACACACCACATGGAAATTCTCGAAGCTGTTGTAACGCGAATCTCTGCACGCGCGTTTCTCAAGACACCCGTCGACCGCGACACCGTCCATAAAATTCTCGATCACGCGCGCCTGGCGCCCTCGGGTAGCAACATGCAGCCGTGGCACATACACGCTGTTACCGGCCAGGTCCGTGACCAGCTAATAGATAAGGCGCTGGCCTACGCTGCCGAACACCCGATCGGCAGTAACAGGGCAGAGTATCAATCGGCACCGGAAGAATTTGCGAAACCCTACAAATCACGACGCTTCGAATGTGGCATGGCGCTGTATTCGGCGCTGGGCATAGAACGCAAGGACAGAGCTGCACGGGAACAGCAGCTACTACAGAATTTTTATTTTTTTGGCGCGCCCGTCGGCTTGATTTTCTCGATCCACAGAACGATGCTGCCCGGTCAGCTGGGTGATCTGGGTATTATTATGGGTAACATTATGCTGCTCGCCAGACAGTATGGTTTACACACCTGCGCCCAGGGCTTTTGGCAGGACGTGCAACCGGCCATACGCGAGGTGCTGGATATTCCCGAAGAATATTACATCTACAATGGCATGGCACTGGGGTTTCTTGATGAAGAACATCCAGCCAACAAGGTCGAGCCTGGCCGTGCACAGGTTGAGCAATTTGCCGAGTTTCACGGTTTCAGTGGGTCTGACTAACGCAATAAACCCGGTAAAACCTAACGCGAGTACAACTGCCGAAATCGCTCTGCGCTAAAACCGTCCATCCGCTGCTTGCCAACAAAAATTATCGGCACGCCACGGGCCTTGAGGCGGGCATAGTCCTGGCGTCCGCGTTCCGACTGCTCAATGTCATATTCCCGAAAAGGGATGTTGTTGGCCTGGAAATACTGCCGGGCTTTCTTGCATATGCCGCACCATACGGCACTGTACATAACGACCGGTTGTTTTTTATTTTTAGCTGCGTCTTCCTGAGCCTGCTGTACGGTTTGCAGAAAGTCTGACACCGAAACTTCAACGCCTTCGTAGGTATTTATGTCCGGCTCCAACGCTATTTTCTC
>JBFJZC010000127.1:0-8252 GCA_041622295.1 Porticoccaceae bacterium | reverse complement strand
GCCTTGACCGCCAGGTCGATATCCTTGCTGTTAGACTGGGGAATCCGTGCAACCAGTTTCCCGTCAATGGGGGACGTATCTTCAAAATACTTGCCGTCCACCGGAGCAACCCATTGGCCGCCAATATAGTTTTCGTACTGAGCTTTAAACACTGGTCGTTGATATGACATAGGGGTCTCCCGAATAAATCTGTTATTTGTCGCTCCTGATCCCGGAGCTGCCAATAAGCACCCTGAGAGGGCGTGGCTGCGCATGTTTGTTGCTCGACCCGAGCAACAAACTGGACGGCCGATTATGTTACCTGAATCATCAATGTACAAGGCTTCAGCGACAAGACTCAAGGTAGGCGTTGAAGATGTAGCGCTAGAGCGCAAGATGGACAATAACCTTACGCTGCCCTTGCTGGTGACGATGCTCCCAGAGGAATATACCCTGCCAGGCCCCAAGTGCCAGGTCACCATCAGCGACGGGAATAGCCAGGCTGGTGGACGTCAGCGCCGCTTTAATGTGAGCCGGCATGTCATCCGGCCCCTCGAGGGTATGCGTATACAGTGAATCTTGTTCGGGAACCAGGCGATTGAGCCAGGCTTCAAGATCGCGCCTGGCGGAAGGGTCGTAGTTTTCCTGGATGATCAGACTCGCCGACGTGTGCTGGATAAACAGTGTACAAAGACCTTCGCGCCAATTAGCCTCTCTCACGACCTGTAACACAGACGGCGTAATATCATGCAGGCCCTGGCGCCTTACGGATACCACAACGGATTTAATCATTTGCCAAACGCGCCATCACCAACACGGATCAACGCCCAGTATAGTGGGTATAATGGCTGATTTAAGATAAACGCCGTGGCCAATCCTGATCTCCCCCCCAATCCCGCGCCGAATTCAGCGTCGAATCCTGATCCCGAGCATTACACCGGGCAGCTACAGCAAAAAGTGCTCGACGTGGAGCAGCAGTTTGCAAACTTCTCGCTCCCGGTTATAGAGGTATTTACCTCGCCGCCACTGCACTACCGGCTGCGAGCCGAATTCAAGATCTGGCATGAAGGTGGTCGGGCGCAGTACGCCATGTATCGTCAGGGAGAATACAAAAAGCCCTACGTCATCGAAAACTTTACCGTCGCCGCCAGGCTCATCAACCATCTGATGCCGCCATTACTGGCGGCCATCAACGCCAGTGACACGTTGCGGCGAAGATTGTTTAGCGTCGAGTTTCTGACCACGCTGAGCGGTCAGGCGCTGATCACCCTGCTCTATCATCGTGCCCTTGACACCAGCTGGGAGCAGCAGGCTACGACGCTCGGCACCCAACTGAACGCGAATATTATCGGTCGCAGTCGCAAACAGAAGGTCGTCATCACGCGTGATTATGTGATGGAAACATTGCGGGTCGAAGGCATGGACTACGCCTACCAGCAAATCGAAAGTGGATTTACGCAGCCCAATGGCCGAGTCAACGAAAAGATGATCGGTTGGGCGCTTGATAAAAGCCGCAACTTTGGTGGCGATTTACTCGAGCTGTACTGTGGCAATGGTAACTTTACAGTACCCATGGCTAAACGCTTCACCCGCGTCCTGGCTACGGAAATAGCCAAAATCTCGGTCAATTCAGCTTTATTTAATCTCACTCATAATGGCGTCGCCAATGTCACTTTGGTGCGCATGTCTAGCGCGGAGATCGCCCAGGCACTGCTTGGCGTCAGACCATTTCGCAGACTCCAGCACGTCGATCTCGACAGTTACCAGTTTTCAACCATTTTTGTCGATCCACCGCGCGCGGGCCTTGATGACCCGACCATTGATCTGGTCCGCCGCTTCGACAATATCATTTATGTTTCCTGTAACCCGACAACCCTGCATGCCAATCTAGTGCAACTCGCTGCAAGTCATCGGATCGCGGATTTCGCCGTATTTGATCAGTTCCCCTACACCCCCCACCTGGAGTGTGGTGTGGTGCTAAAGAAGTATTGATTGAAGGGGTTCTTTTTTTGACCACCTCACGGCCTGACAACTATCAATTCCTGCGCAGGAGCGGATTTTCAAGCAGAGCCCGCGCTGCGGCGAGGGTAAACTCCTTATATGGCGCTTCAATATTCTCGCGTTCGATAGTCAGACCCCGCTGCTGCTGTTGGGACAGGGCCTGCCACGCTTCGAGCATGGGGATATGCGCAGTCGCTTCTGCCAACTGATAAAAGACGCTGTATTCCTGTCGTTGTCTCGCCGTCTCATCCACCTGAGTCAGTAAATAGGCTACGCGGATACTACCCTCCGTCAAGGTCACCTCCTCACGAACCATCGCCTTAGCCAGCATGCTGATACCAAGAAGGGCTTTGTCACGCCGCTCATCACGTTGGGCATCGAGCTCTTCAGCAGCTAATCGCTGCCTGGTTTCTAACGCGTGAATGCGCCGCTGCAGAATCCAGGCATAAGCCGTTAACGACACCAACACAACAAGGGCCACGCCAATAAGAACAGTTAACATTAATTCGTTCATCGGATTAACTCCGTTGTCTGTAACACGGCCAGCCCGCCTACCACTGTCACCACCGACAGCAGCCCGCTAATAAGCACAATATTAGCCGCCAAACCAACCTTACCACCAAACATTTGCGTAAAGACCACACTGATGGTCGATGTTGGCGAGGACAGCAAGAGGAAAATAATGCCTAATTCCATGCCCTCAATTCCCGCCGCATAGGCCAAAGCCACACCGCCTGCAGGCATCACCAGGCATTTGTAAATTGACGCCAGCCAGCCCGTAATCTGCGGGCTACGCAGCAGCTGGAAATCCAGCGATGCACCGACATTAAGCAGAATTAGTGGTACGGTCAGCTGTGCGAGCAAACTACCCGTATTAATGGCCCCCTGGGGAATCGGCACCTGTAAGGCGCCACACAAGGCGCCAAGCAACACCGCAATAATGACCGGGTTCGCGAGAATATCCCGCCAGTAATGCTGCCGAGTTCCAGCGGGGCTGCCCGCATAATATTTGAGGATGGCGACTGAAAAAATATTGTTAAAAATAATGTAGATACCGAGCGGTAGTGAGGCCAGCGCGAGTCCTTCCATACCGTAAATACTGTGCGTAAAGGCCAAACCAGAAACCAGCAGGTTGCCGCGGGTAGCGCCCTGAATGAATACACCTCGTTCGTATCTGTCACGCACCAACAGCGGCGCGAGCAGACAACCCAACAGGGTGAGGCCCATCAACAGCAGCAGACAGACCATCAAAAAATAAGGTGCTATCGTGTTACTTTGTGTCGAGCTGGCCAGTGAAATAAACAATGTGGCGGGCGCAGCAAAGTTAAAGACCAGGCGAGAGCTGTCCCTCATAAAAGCAACGCCCAGCACACCGTAACGCCGCAACACATAGCCAAGCGCGGCGATCAGGTAAATCGGCAGCAGGGTTTCGACGACAAACTCAAATGCAGCAGACTGAATGGGCATCGGTATGGAAGACCCCCTATCGTGAATATAATGACGGAGCAAGCCCCTCGGCAGGCTGACAGCTCAGTCCGGGGTTAAGGGTATTTAAAACGCTGCATGCCGCTTGCTGCGAATCAATACGGCCAGCGGCTAATAACGCCAGCATCGAAAACTTCGCGCGCAACGACGCATTCTAGCAGCTCCCGCCTGGACCTTCGTGTAAAATCCCCACCCCATGACATTACCTATTCGCATCCTCGTTTTCGATTCTGGCGTTGGTGGGCTCAGCGTTCTTGCGGCACTCAGGCAGCGAATCAAAGGCTGTGAACTGGTCTACGCCTCTGACAACGCAGCATTTCCCTACGGCGCCAAAAGTAACGATTTCCTCATCGAGCGTGTCGAGCGCGTGCTGCGTGGGCTGATCGAACGAGTTCAGCCCGATATTATTGTAGTGGCCTGCAACACTGCGAGCACCCTGGTGTTACCCAATATACGAGCAAACTTCACGGTTCCTGTGGTCGGTGTAGTGCCCGCCATAAAACCGGCGGCAAAGTTGTCTCACACGCGAGTAATTGGCTTGCTAGGCACACCGGGCACTGTTAATCGAGACTATACACAGCAGCTTATTAGCGATTTTGCGGCGGACTGTGATGTCATTAAAGTCGGCTCTTCACGCCTGGTTGAAATAGCCGAACAAAGCCTGCGCGGCACTGATCCCGATCCGGTTGAGTTGCGCAGCATCCTTGCCCCGATGTGGGCCAACGAGCAACTCGACACCGTCGTACTTGCCTGCACGCATTTTCCGCTCATTGCCGAGCAGCTCGCTGGCGCCTCGCCCAGACCACTCACCTGGGTCGATTCTGGAGAAGCCATTGCCAGACGGGTAGAAGCCCTGCAGCAATCGCTAGCACAGCACACGGACACCGACACCCACACACAAAGGTGCGACGCCACCCAGCAAGCATTTGACGGGGTCGCGATTTTCACCGCGGATACCGAAAGCGTCCGCTGTTTGACGCCTGCGCTACAGACATTCTCCTGCCATACTTTAATGTTTATTACTGTGTAACTGCTCTGTAACTGGCGACGCTAAATACAACGAGACGTTAATTCAGCGAGATATTAATAGAGGATGCTAAGCTCCATGAGTCAGCACATATTTTGTGACATGATCAACGGCTCCCTGGGGTCATCGCGAACCATCCCCATGAACCAAACCCATGGGCCGTCACCATGAATTCGATGCGCTGCCCTTAAGCCACTACAAGCCATTGGGCCAGTACGCCACGACTGCCAATAAGTGCATCACAACCTGTTACGCTGACCGGTTTGAGTCGTAGAGAATAGTAACCATACCGATGATGATTGGACCCTAAATCATTCGCTCTGCAATTAAGCCCTGACCATGTAAGCCCTGACCATGCCGACACCGCTTTTTGATATTGAAGGACTACAATCCGCATTGCTGGCTGGCCGTACAGTGCTGACACCAAACCGCCGCCTGGCCCGCCATATCAGTGATGCCTGGGCTCAGCACTGTCATCGCCAGGGTCACGGCGCCTGGCGACAGGCCCCGATACAAACCATCGATACGTGGCTGGAACAACTATGGCAGGCGTTGGAGGACTGCGCTTATGCGGCGTGTCTGACCCACAGCACGGTCAATAGCCATGCAGAGCGACTGATCTGGGAACAGGTCATTGACAATGATCCCGATAAGCCAGGCACTATGGACGCGCCTGCTTTCGCCCGCCTGACACAGACCACCTGGCAACAGCTACAACGTTGGCAAGTGCCTCTCCGCGAAGTGGCCGGCAGCGGTCATGAAGCGAGCCAGCACTTTCTTCGCTGGCAGAATCAGTTTGCTGCCACGATGGACAGCAAGGGTTTACTGACAGGCGCACAATCCCAGGCGTTAATACTCCAGGCCTTTAACGAAGGCGTATTGGTGAAATGTGAATCGGTGATTCTGGTGGGCTTTCAAACGCCACCGCCACCGCTGTCGCAACACATTCTCGCCGCCGCTTTTACCGAGGTGAGTTACTGGACTGAAACCAAAGCGCCTGGTTCTCAGCAACTCTACACCGCTACCAGCGACACCGACGAAATCACGGCGGCTGCCCAATGGGCATTTGCGCAGCTCCAGTCTTCGCCAGAGCAAAATATTGGCGTGGTGTTCCCCAATTTATCCAGTCAGCGCCATCGTGTCGACAGAATCTTCCGTGAAACTTTTACCCCGAATTATTGCTTGCCGAACGCGCCACATGACATTCCGCCGTTCAATCTTTCGGCGGGGATTTCGCTGGCTGATAGTCCGCTGGTCGTCAGTGCTCTAAGCCTGCTCAATCTGCAGCACTCCCCCCATCCCCAGCAATTTTACTGCCAGCTGCTTAACGACCCTTTCTGGGGACACGCCGATAACGAACAAATAACCCGAGCCCATTGCCAACTTCTGCTGCGCAAAAGCCGAAAGCCGCAGCCCAGCACTGCCGATTTTCGCTATTGGATGCAGCAGGCTGAGCAGGCGTGCGCCGCTAGCAATGTACTATCGCAAGGCTTACAGCAGGTTGAGGAGAAGCGTCGACGTCAGCCTGCGACAGCGACGTTTCGTTACTGGGCCGAGTATTTTTCTGCAGATCTTGACCTGCTCGGTTGGCCCGGAGCCAGGTCGCTGGACAGTATTGAGTATCAACAACTGCAGTTGTGGTATGAGATGCTTGACGAACTCGCACATCTGGATCATGCCATCGATCCCATCAACGTTCGTCAGGCACTGGCGCAATTAAGCCGCATCTGCCGAGAGCGAATTTTTCAACCAGAAGGCGTCGATTCTTCCGTCCAGGTACTGGGAGTACTGGAGGCTGCCGGCCTCCATTTCGACAAACTATGGCTGGCCGAAATGCACGATAACCAGTGGCCCCAGACGCCGGACTTCAACCCGCTGTTATCGGTGTCATTACAGCGCCAGTATGGCATGCCAAAAAGCAGCGCCGAAACAGAGCTCGGGCTGGCCCAGCAGCTACTCAGGGATTTTGCCGGTCATTGCCAGCATATCGTTTTCAGCTTTGCACAGCGCGATGGTGACAGCGAGCGGCAAATTACCCATCTACTCACTGACGCACTGCCAAGGTTTCACAGACCCGAGATTCCAGATGGCCACCCCTTGCTTGCCAACCTGCCAAAACCGCAACTCGAGAAGCTTCCTGTTGATCGAGCGCCGGCGCTCACGGCCAGTGAAACCATCAAGGGTGGCAGCGCTATTTTACGTGACCAGGCGCGCTGCCCCTTCAATGCCTTTATCGTCTGGCGGCTGGGTGCCGAACCCTTACCCGAACCGGAGTTCGGCTTTTCCGCCATTGAGCGTGGTAACGCCGTGCATCGTAGTCTTGAACTATTCTGGCAGGCTTGCAAGGACCATGGGGCGCTGATCAGCCTCGACGAGGCGGCGCAATCCGCGTTGCTAAGGGAGTCTATTACCTCGTGCCTGGCGCTCTATAAAAGTCAGCGGCCCGAGTTATTTGGACCTCGCTACAGCGAGCTGGAAGCCCAGCGTTTGCAACACCTGCTGACCAACTGGTTAGCAATTGAACGGGCGCGGAGGCCCTTTGCAGTAACGGCGTTAGAGCAGCAGGTCTCCTTTCAGCTCGACCGGCTCGACCTGTCACTGCGTGTTGATCGTGTTGATCAGCTGGCCGACGGTAGTACCGTGCTCATCGATTACAAAACAGGCGGTGCCAGTATCGCTGGTTTTGCCGCAGAGCGCCCTGAAGAACCACAATTGCTGCTCTATGCGCTGGCCATGGATCGCCCGCTTGCTGCGCTGTGTTTTGGACAACTATCGTCAACGAAGGGCATAGCCATTAAAGGCATTGGTAGTCAGGCACTGGTAGCGGACGGCCTCACCGACCTGCAGGATGCTGGCCTCGCTGATAACTGGCCGGAAAACCTCCATCTGTGGCGACAAAGACTATCGGGCCTGGCCAGCGATTTTTGTCAGGGCCAGGCAGAAATGGCTGTCTATTCCCGCACCGTGGCGGATTATCAAAGTTATCTGTTTCCGCTTAATCGATGGTTTGAAACGGTTAACGTTACTAGAGCCAATGTTGGTGATGCAGACGAGGCAGACAATTGATGGCTACGCCGGCAGATCAACAGGCCAGAATCAGAGCACTGGACACCCAGCAATCCTTTGCTGTTTCGGCCCCCGCCGGTTCCGGCAAAACCGGATTGTTGACACAGCGTTTACTGTGCCTGCTGGCTGAGGTCGATATGCCAGAGCAAATACTGTGCATGACCTTTACCCGCAAAGCCGCTGCCGAGATGCGTCGCCGCCTTGTCGATGCGCTGGTCAGGGCCCAGGACGATGCCGAACCTGACGACGCTTACGAGCTACAAACCTGGCACCTGGCACGCCGCGCGCTGGCGCGTGACAAGGTGCAACACTGGGATTTAATCAAGGCGCCGAATCGACTGCGTATACTCACCATCGACAGTTTCTGTCGTCACCTGGCCAGTCAGCTGGCTCTGGAATCAGGCTTTGGCGAACTTCCGGAACCGCTGGAAAATCCAGACCGGGTTTATCAGTTGGCCATTCACGATGTGCTCGGCGAGCTTGAATCAGCCACGCCACTGGGGCATGCCCTGGCTGACTTGCTCCGTCACCTGGACAATGACATACCGCGGCTGGAAAGTTTGCTAATGTCCTTACTCGGTAAACGCGAACAATGGTTACCCCACATTTTTGCCAGTCGCGACGCGCGTCCTGAACTGGAGCTCGCCCTGCAAACCCTCATTGATGAAACCTTGCGGGACGCATCCCAACAACT
>JBFJZC010000126.1:0-8272 GCA_041622295.1 Porticoccaceae bacterium | reverse complement strand
CCCATCAACTTAACCAATTGTGACGAAATACTTAGACCCAGACCGGTGCCGCCAAAACGCCTTGAGGTGGTACCGTCGGCCTGTGTAAACGCTTCAAAAATGGAGTCGAGTTTCTCCGGGGCGATGCCTATACCCGTATCCCTCACTTCAATTCTGAGCACCGATTCATCGTCACCCTCAGCCACGCTCCGGACAGACAACACCACTTCACCCCGGCTGGTAAACTTCACCGCGTTGCTGATCAGGTTCATCAGCACCTGGCGCAATCGGGTTGGGTCACCTTCCAGTCGGCATTCAAGGTCATCTGCAATGTCGTGACTGAGTTCGACGCCTTGTCTGTGCGCAATGTCCGCAAACAAATCGCAGGTGTCTGCGACAAGCTCGCGAAGGTCAAAGGCGATGACTTCAAGCTCTAGCTTACCGGCCTCTATTTTGGAAAAATCGAGAATATCGTTGATGATATTGAGTAGCGCCTGGGCGGAGTTATAGATCGTCCTGACGTAACCATTCTGCACATCACTTAATGCCGTGTCCCCGAGCAGCTCCGCCATGCCCATCACACCGTTCATCGGCGTTCTGATCTCGTGGCTCATGTTCGCCAGGAACTGAGATTTAGCGAGACTTGCCGCCTCCGCACGGGTCTGCGCCTGCTCCAGATCATCAATCGTCGTATTCAACTGGTCGTTGGCCCTGGATAACGCCCGAGTGCGCTCGTCAACCAGTTGTTCTAGATTTTTGCGGTATGCCGACAAGGTCTTTTCCCGGTCTTCGACCTCCTCCAGCATGTGGTTAAAGCCACCGCAAAGATCGCCAAATTCGTCTTTTCGATCAACATCTTCCGTCAGACGAAAACTGTAGTCCTGATCAAGCGACACTTTCGCCATGGCATTCTTCAGGCGCAACACCGGCTCTGAGAATATTCGTTGCAGATACCACGCCAGGGCAATGACTGCGGCGAAAACAACACCCGCAATGATGAAAAACGCGATGATTTGCTTCTTGAGGCTGGCAACCAGCTTGTCTTTTGACACGACCAGGTGCAACGCCCCGATACCCTCACCATCCAGCATGACCGGTTCGACAAGGTGAAACTCCGTCGCAAAAGCTCGCGCTCGAGGCCTGCCGGCATCAATCAACTGGGCCAGGGTGGTGTTCGACTCCGCGCCAGGGTGACTGTCCCTTAAGAGAGCCTGCAGATCGTTGCTCGCGGAACCGCTCCCCCAGTATTCTGCAAAGGTGCCTTGCACACTGACGCCATCCCGCAAGTCAGCTCGGCTATATAGATGGGCAAAAACGATATCTGGCCGTACTTTGAGCGCGTGAAGGGTTTCCACGGCTGCGGATTTATCCCGAAACGCCAGGCTCGCCGAGCTATTCCACGCCAGCACGCTGGCGAGTTCTCTCAGTTCCTGCTGAATCTCCTCTTGTTCATCACTGACTGTATGGACAATACCCGCTGTCACTCCAGCCAGCAGGGCCACGCCCGCGGTAAGGCTCATGATGAAAATAAACTTTGCCCTTATCGGCAAATCCCGAAACTTTCTCACGGCCCGGCCCCACCGTCTTCAACTGTGTCGGCCAGCTTCAATACACGGGAACTTAACATTAGCCCCGCGCGGCGGGTATTAGCCGAATTGACTGAAAACTTTAACCGGCCGTCGATAGTCATGAGATTAATCATGCCGCCGAGGGCAGTAAATGTTGTCATCTCACCAATGGTCAGCACCGGACGATCCGCAATGGCGGCGAGCACACGGGATAAACCCTGACGATCGGCGCCGCTGATAAAAATCAAATGGCAGGCATCTGGATCTTTCAAGCGGTTCGCAATGCTTACTTTTACCGGACGTTGGCCAATTGTTTTGGCCTCCAGCGCTGCAAAAGACTCCGTCAGGAAGTCATCGCCCAGGATACAGAAATTGACCGGGCTTTGAGGCCTGGCAAAGACGTGCTCTGGCCATGTGGCAAAGCGGGCAAAATTAAGCACCAGTGCAGCTTTGATCGCGTACTCGTCTGCTGCGGGCGAAGCGCCGCGGGAAGCGGACGCCATACCGAGACAGACCATACCTGCAACAAATAGCAAAACAGCACCAAAGCCGCGCTTTAAACGCGACCTTCCCAGATAACTAGTGCTGTTCATCGTATACCGTCGGACTAATGGCTGGCCTAGGGCTGCCAGGAGAGCTTGATATAAACGCCACGCTCAACTTCGGTCGGCAGGGTAAAAGATTCCTGAATGTATTCCAGGTGCTGCGAGTCAAACAGGTTCTGGCCAACCAGCGCCAGCTCCAACTGCCTGTCTGGACGCCACGCCAGTCGTACATCGGTCGCGACATAACTGTCTATTTCAACCAGACCAAACGCTCTGCCATCAACGGCCATAGCCTTATCGACATAGCGCGCCCACACGTCAAATTCCAGGTTATCACTGATATCAAAAAGCGAACGCAGGGATACCTGATGGCGGGGGCCAATGCCGTTTTGCACTTTGTCCGCAGCGGTCTGTGTATCAAAATCTGTCTCCAAAAAACTGTAGGCGAGGTCCCAACGCCATGCTTTGCTGGCCTGCCAGACCGCCGCCAGTTCAAAACCGTGGGTTTCGCCACTCAGCTGATTGCTAAAACCAAGTGGCTGCTCGATATAAAACCCTTTAAAAACAGGCGCGCCTAACGCTGTACTGCGTAGCTGATCGTAATCGTTATAGAACGCGGTCATATCCAGTGATAGCGCGCGCACCGGCGCAAATCGGTAACCCAGCTCCCAGGCTGTTAATTCTTCAGCATCGTATTGATCATTACCGCTCACTACCAGAGCGACCGCAGGCACGAAAGGTGGCGACGGCGGTATCACTGCAGCGAGAACATTGAGGTCATGCTCAGCTCGCGAGGCGGTGCGCACCGCCCGGGAGACGGAAAACCAGGCCTTGTGGCCATCGGCAGGCGTCCACATGAAGCGGGTGCTGGGCTGCACCTCGGTACCGGTATAGTCGTTGCGTTCAACCTTGGCACCCACCGTCATCGACAAGGTATTTTCGATCAGCGTAATTTCGTCCTGAACGAACAAGTTGATCAGCTCATCGTCACGATGGGGCGATCCAATATTGGCAACCGCCAACCGGCCTTCAATGTTGGTTTCACTATAGCGATAGCCCGCGCCCCAAACGACGATCTGTCGCTGCCCAAGCGCAAACAGATGCTGAAAGTCGATATCAAAGGTTTCATCGCTCTGATCACCAATCACTTCGTCACGGTTAGCGCGATCAATATAGCCCTGCAGGGTGAATTCGGATCGCGCCGAAATTGTGTGGCTCCAGCGGCCCAGCACATTCCAGCCGTCAATATCCGCGGCGTCATCCAGCATCCTTACATAAGGCGGCGCCAGATCAGCCACTATAATGTGCTGGTCGATGTCGCCGCTATAAAAGTCGCCCTGCAAGGTCAGACTGTCTTTGTGGGAAAGCTGATAATCGGTGCGAAAACCAACGCTCACGGTATCCCACGTATCACCGGCGGTGTCGCCATCTGGATGTTTAAAATCATCCCTCCTGGATCCTTTAACGTAGGCCCGCCCATAGTTGTTCTCACCCAGTTTTCCCCCTACACGCAGCGCGCCTTGCTGCTCTTCGTCGCCCGCAACCAGTGTTACTGTTGCCCCCGCAGTATCTGCGGCATGGCGGGTAATAATATTGATCACGCCATTAACGGCATTGGCGCCCCACAGCGTTGCGCCAGGACCACGGATCACCTCGATGCGATCGAGATCTTCCAGCATGACATCTCTGGCCTCCCAGTAAACACCAGAAAACGAAGGCGAATAGACCGTGCGCCCATCGACCAACACCAGTAACTTGTTGGCAAAACGGCCATTGAAGCCCCGGGCGGACACTGCCCACTTGTTAGAATCGATGCGCGCCACGTTAACGCCGGGGGCAAGTCGCAAAGCCTCCGGAACGCTGGTTACACCAGAGCGGCGCACATCTTCAGCGGTGATAACAAACACGGCTGCCGGACTGTCAGAAAGTTTTTGTGCTTTTTTAGATACGGAAGTAACTTCCATACTCATTAATTCTTCGATACTCAACTCATCCAGGCCCTTGGCTTCACCAGCGTGGCTCTGTAACCCACAAATGATGAAAGGAACACCCACCAGTAACGTCGCTAATCGATGCCCAGGTCGGCCGCAACTCAGAAAACTCGTTGCGATATCCGAAACTACTGAGATGGCACTAAAAACACTTTCTGACATATCCTATCTACCCTGGGTTAACTGCATTTTGCCTATTTATTGGTGCGCATGGTCGGTTTACAGCTGAACCTGAACCTACAACTGACTCTGACGCCAGCGCAAAATTGCACCGGGCTGGTCCACTTTTAGCTGTTCCAGGTAGCCCGGCAAACGGTCGCTGGGAAACGGTTTACTGAACAGATATCCCTGCGCAATCTGGCAGTTTTTTTGCAGCAAAAAAATCAACTGGTGCTCATCTTCAACACCCTCGGCAACAACGTCGAACCCCAGGCTCTGGGCCATGGCGATGATGGCGTTGGTGATAGCCGTGTTGTTGCCATTAATGCCCACGCCACGCACGAACGACCGGTCGATTTTCAATGTATCAACTGGAAACCGCTGCAAATAACTGAGTGACGAATAACCGGTCCCGAAATCATCAATGGAGATCATCACCCCCATGGCCTTGAGTGCATACAAAGTAGCGATGCTTTGCTCAACATCATTCATCACAATACTTTCCGTCAGTTCAAGCTCCAGACACTCGGCGGCGAGGCCAGTGCGTTCTAAAATTCTGGCGACCGTATCCTCAAACTTGCCCTGACGAAACTGCAGGCTGCTGACATTGACAGCAATTTTCAGCGTCGCCAGGCCGCTGTCGCGCCACGCCCTGGTCTGTCTGCAGGCTTCCTCCAACACCCAGGCGCCGATGGCAATCATCTGCCCGGTTTCTTCGGCGAGAGAAATAAAATCGCCTGGCATGACGAAACCCAGTTCCGGGCTCTGCCAACGCAATAACGCTTCCAGGCCAATGACATCCCCGGTCAACAGGTCGACCTGCGGCTGGTAATAAAGTAAAAGTTCGTCGCGCGCCCGCGCGCCACGCAAGCGACTTTCCATGTCGAGCCGCTCCAGCGCCCGCTTATTCATCAGGTCAACGTAGTATCGGTGAGTATTCTTCCCGGCCTGCTTGGCGGCGTACATCGCGGTGTCAGCATTTTTTAGCAACTCATCCGCGTCCTTGCCATCGTCCGGGTACACGGCGATGCCGATGCTGGCGCCGATATAGACTTCGTGATCCACACTTTCACCAGCCAGATTACTGACGTTGAGCACAAACGGCTGTGTCAGGTTGTCTAATATCCGGCGCGCCACAATCGTCGCGTCCGTTTTATTTTTGAGTCCTGATAGCAACAAAATGAATTCGTCGCCGCCGAGACGAGCCAGCACACTCGACTCACTGCTGCGTGCCGCTATGTCGCAGGCGCGTAAATTCTCCACCAGTCGCTCAGAAAATTCCCTCAGTAACTGATCCCCGACCTGATGGCCCATCGAGTCATTGATGCGTTTAAAATCATCCAGATCCAGGTACAACACACCCAGGTTCGAACCCAGACGCTGATGAAGATTGATAACCACCTTTAGCTCTTCCATGAACGCCACACGATTATGGAGTCCAGTCACGTCATCAAAAAAGGCCATGCGCTGGATGGTTGCTTCGTTGCGCCGCTGCTCGGTAACATCCAGCATCGTGCCCATGGACCATGCCGCTTCCTGCCTGGCTTCCGTAAAAGATGTTTCTCCTGCGGTTTTAACAGTGCGTACTTCCCCTGTCACGGTCACGACACGGTGCTCCAACAACCAGGCTTCATTGCTGGAGATACTCCTGTTGAGCTCATTTAGAAACTGCTCTCTGTCTTCCTCATAAACAATGCCCACGTAATCTTCCATTGTCCGACAGGTCTCTACTGAGTGACCAATGATCTCCAGGGCTTTATCGGACAGGTACAGCATGCCAGCGACCATATCCCAGTCCCAGTAACCGAGATGCGCCATCTTCTGCGCGCTCAACAAGCGCTGCTGGCTGCGCTTTAACTCAAGAAAGTTACTGGAGGCGCGCAGCGCATAATGGATACGCTGCACAAATACCGTCCAGTCGACGGGCTTGCTGACAAAGTCAGTGGCCTTAACATCGAAAGCCCTCTGTGCCGCGTGGACGTCACCATAACGGGTCATCATGATAATGGGCACGTGCTCGCCCTGCGGCGTTGCCCTCAGCCGCTGACAGGTGTCATAGCCATCCAGTTCCGGCAACTCGGCATTGAGAAGGATAAGGTCGGGGCGATGGGCTTCAATTAGCGAAAGCGCGTGCTGCCCATCCGCAGCAAACAATACTGCAAAACCATTTTGTTGCAGCACATCACCAGCGGCTTCCCGAACAATGGGGTCATCGCCAACAATCAAAACACCTGGCGTTGTTGGGCTTGCGTCAGGCCCGCCTGACTTGTGCTTAGTGGGAGACAATTTTTGTTACCTGCGTTTGGTTTTTTGGGCTGACCGGTGGTTGGCAACGCTAATTATTAGATCCGGTCCGTTGGCAACACACTTATACTATTATTAATATCCGTGAGAGTATATTAGGCCTTATTTTCAACAAGATATAAGTACTTTCTCAATAAATTTAGCAACATAACAACCGAAGATGGAGTTTTCGCCCAGGCATCTTCCACAAATGTTAACCAGTTCACGCTTAAATGGTCTCCACCCTTCCTAAAATTTTCTGACGAGCGACCTCGAAATGCTTTGCGAATCGTTATAAACCCGCGAACCCACTGTCACAGGCTAGCCTTGTCATGCTCACCGATTGTGAGGCACTATTGGTCGCTCATACCCCATCGCGCATAACAATAATGGCGACACCTCAGTTCACCATCCAACGCGGCTGACTACACCCGATGATGCTCGCCCGATGATGCTCCCCGGATAACGGCCGCTACCAAACGACGAGCAAACTGCAACCGCACTTAACTTTCGCTGGAGATTAACAATGGAGCTTGGCCTAAAAGGTAAAGTGGCGCTGGTGACCGGCAGCCACCGCGGCACCGGTCAAATTATCGCGCAGCAGCTAGCCGGAGAAGGTGCGGTGGTCATCGCCCACGGCCTTGAGCAGGGCACGGCAGACCATGTGGTATCCACCAGCAAGGTGGCCCACGGGGTGTGGGGAGATATTCTCACCGACGAGGGCGCGGAACAGGCGGTTGCGCAGGCAATAGCCCTTACCGGGCGGATTGATATTTTGATCAACAACTATGGCACCGCTGAAGAGCAGAACTGGCAAACAGCCACTACCGAAGACTGGCTGCGCATGTATCAGGTGAATGTACTTTCGGCGGCGCGGATGATCCGTTTGCTGGTGCCGCAGATGCGCGAGCTGAATAGTGGCCGGATCATTCAGCTCGGCACCATCGGCTCCACCCAGCCCAACGCACTGCGCCCCCACTACTATGCTGCTAAGGGCGCACTGGCAAATATAGCGGTGAGCCTCGCCAAGGAGCTCTCTGGCACCGGTATAACCGTAAACACCATCTCGCCAGGCTATATTCGCACGCCCGAGGTGGAAGCCGCATTTCGCGCAAAAGCAAAACGGGAAGGCTGGGAGGACAACTGGGAGGCCATTGAGGCACGTATCGTCGCCAAAAGATTCCCCAATCCGGTAGGCCGTATTGCCACCCGCGAAGAGGTAGCCGACCTTGTGTGTTTTATCGCCAGTGAGCGCGCGGCTTTTATTAACGGCCAAAATATTCGCATTGACGGTGGTGCGATAGACATCGTTCACTGAAGACATCGTGCACTGACCGCGTTCGCTCGGTGACGGCACTCACTCACCGACGACGCCCCGTTTACTTATAACCAAAGCCATTGTTCACCGGAATATTTTGTCTTGCGGGCCGGGCTTCACCGACTATCAGCCGTGATATATTTCACCGCTTTCGTTATCAAGGAATCCGGTTAATGGAATGGCAGGGTTATTTTGCTGTCGCACTCACACTCGCTACCCTGGTAACGCTGATATTTTCTCGTATTAGTCCGCACCTGGTGATGATGGGCGCACTGGCTCTGTTCAGCGTCAGCGGTGTACTCACCGCCACCGAAGCGCTGGCTGGGTTCAGTAATCCCGGGCTAATTACCGTAGCCGCTATGTTTATTGTCGCCACTGGCATACACGCCAGTGGCGGTATCGACCTGCTGGTCAACCACTGCCTGGGGT
>JBFJZC010000125.1:0-8305 GCA_041622295.1 Porticoccaceae bacterium | reverse complement strand
GTTGCCAATCGCGTCCGCTGCCTGTTGTTTGCCGGTATTCGCGCCGGTATTCTCTGGCATCAACTTGGCGGCAGGCGATGGCACTTCATCTTCTACCGCAAGCAGATGATTGAACAACTGAATTTGATACGCCGGGAACTTTGAATTATCCGGACGTGACGGGAAAAACGCCTGAGCAACAACCGGGGCGGAAACACATCCCCGAAGAAGAAACTGCAGCCTGATAAAGCGCGGTCTATCAGGTAAAATACGCGATTAACCCGTCAGCGCGTTGTTAACATCAACCGCATTTTTAACGTCAACATTGTGAACTTCGTTATGGATCTGTCTTCGCTCAGTGCTGTCACCCCTATTGATGGCCGCTACGCCGCCAAAACCGCCGCATTAAGGACGGTATTCAGCGAATATGGACTGATCAAATACAGGGTCCTGGTTGAGGTGCGGTGGCTGGAGTTTTTGGCCCAACATCAGGGTATAAGTGAAGTTCCTGCACTTACTGCCGCTGCCAGCCAATTCCTTGAACAATTAGTCGGTGATTTTGATGAGCAGCAGGCTCAACGTATCAAAGCCATTGAACAAACCACCAACCACGACGTTAAGGCTGTCGAATATTACCTCAAAGAGCGGTTTGCCGATGTCCCGGAGCTAGCCGCCGTGAGTGAATTTGTACATTTCGCCTGTACATCGGAGGATATCAACAACCTCGCCCACGGCCTGATGTTGAGGGATGGCCGGGATCAGGTTCTGGTGCCCGAGCTGCAGCGTGTCACGGACAGGCTGGCTGAACTGGCCCAGCAATACCGCAGCGCAGCCATGTTATCGAGAACCCATGGGCAAACCGCCTCGCCCACCACCATGGGCAAGGAGCTGGCCAATGTTGTCGCCCGCTTGCGACGCCAGATAGAACAGATCACGGCGACCGCGCTGCTCGGTAAAATCAACGGTGCCGTCGGTAACTACAACGCCCACAGCGTCGCCTACCCCGACCTTGATTGGCCAGCTGCCACCCAGAGCTTCGTGGAAAGTCTGGGCCTGACCTGGAACCCCTACACGACACAGATCGAACCACACGATTACATGGCTGAGTTATTTGATGCCCTGAGTCGAAGCAACACAATTCTGATCGATTTAAACCGCGACATCTGGGCGTATATATCGCTGGGTTATTTCAAACAGAGCACCGTTGCTGGTGAGGTGGGCTCGTCGACCATGCCCCACAAAGTTAATCCCATCGACTTTGAGAATGCCGAAGGTAATCTGGGCATGGCCAACGCGATATTTCAACACCTGAGCAATAAACTGCCGGTTTCTCGTTGGCAGCGCGACCTCACCGACTCCACAGTATTGCGCAACATGGGGGTTGGCTTTGCCTACAGCGTGATTGCCTGCCAGTCGCTGGCCAAAGGGCTGGGTAAACTGGAACTGAATAGCGCCCGTCTGGAACAAGACCTGGACTCGGCCTGGGAAGTGCTGGCCGAGCCGATTCAAACAGTGATGCGCCGCTACGGGATTCCGGAACCCTATGAAAAACTTAAGGCGCTAACTCGCGGCCAACAGATTACCCAGCAAACCCTGCACGCTTTTATTGAGACTTTAGCACTGCCTGCACAGGCCAGGGCTGATTTGCTCGCACTGACACCGGCAACCTACATAGGTCTCGCGGCTAATCTCGCCAGTAACATCTGATCGTGACGAACAGCCCAAAGATTCTCGGCGGTCTCAAAGCCGAAGAGTTTTTCAATGACTACTGGCAACAACAACCGTTGGTTATTCGCAAGGCCCTGTCCAACCTGCCTGACCTGTCTGCAGATGAGCTGGCGGGCCTTGCGCTCGAAGCAGAAGTTGAATCCCGATTAATTATTGAGCACCCCGCCACCGCCACGTGGGAACTGTTCCATGGCCCGCTGACTGTACAACAGTTGCAGACCGTGCCGCCCAGCCACTGGACCCTGCTGGTACAGGCGGTGGATCACTGGGAGCCAGCGGTTCACGCATTACTCGATCACTTTGATTTTTTACCCCGGTGGCGACTGGACGACATCATGGTCAGTTTTGCCGCGGATCAGGGTGGCGTTGGTCCCCACTACGATAACTACGATGTGTTCTTGCTGCAAACGGTCGGGCGACGACGGTGGCGCATCGGCCAGCATTGTGATGACAGCACTGAGCTTGTCACCGATGCACCGTTGCGCCTGTTAAAAGATTTTGAACAGCACGTTGAATATCTGCTGGAACCAGGCGACATACTCTATTTACCCCCGCGGATCGCCCACTGGGGTATCGCCGAAGGTGACTGCATGACCTACTCTATCGGGTTTCGCGCACCGACAGCAATAGAGCTACTGGATGATCTGGCGACTGAGTTACTGGCCGACCCGGATCTGAAAACAATACCCTTCATTGATCCCCCGCTAGACACCCGTTCGGCCAATGGCGCTATCGCGCCAGCCTACATCGACGCTGTAAAAAACATGTTAATCGCGCAGTTGTCGGACGACACATTACTGGCTAACTGGTTTGCCCGGTTTATGACGGCGCGAAAATACCCGGAGCTTGAACTGCTCGATTCTGACTTAACCGACTCAGGTATTTCAGCCACCTCAGGTGAGAATACCCCGCTACAAGATTGGCAGACCGCCCTCGCAGGCGGCCAATTGTTAGGCTGGCACCCCGCTTCTCGCTGCGCCGTGCTTAACCCGCAGGCAACCCCCGCCCCTACCGCCAGTAATACCTTGCTGAATACAGCAAAGACAACCGTGCTGGCCGTTGATGGAGAGCTTTACCCAACCAGCCGCCGGCTGGCAGACTTGATGAGTAAACAACGGCAATTCTCCGCCCGCGACCTGATAGACCTGACGGTATCGGAAACAGCGCTGCTAGAGCAGCTGTTGACGCAGGGGAGTCTAGAGGTGATAGAACAGTAACCGACAAGTTTGCGACGAGACTATCCGGCTATTCCTGGACTACCCCCGGTCTACTCCCAGCCTGCTCCGGACGATCAGGCAGCGCCAATAAAATGGTGACGTTTCAGTTCAGTCAACTGATCACGCAAAAGCGCTGCCTCTTCGAATTCAAGGTTGCGAGCATGGTCGTACATCTGCTTTTCGAGAATATCAATCTGTCTGGCCTGCTCCGCCGCTGACAGACCTTGAAACGGACGATCAGATTGATAGGCCCCACGCTGCTCCGCCACCTTCCTGGTTTGCGCCCTGCGCCCGGCGGCTGAACTCATGGCGCCTTCGAGAATATCGCTGACGGTCTTTACGATGCCCTTGGGCACCAGGTTATGTAGTGTGTTAAACGCCTGCTGTTTTTCACGCCGCCGCGCCGTTTCGTCAATGGCCCTCTGCATCGATCCCGTCACCTTATCGCCATACAGGATAGCCTTGCCGTTGATATGCCGTGCCGCTCGGCCAATGGTCTGTATCAACGACTGCTCAGAGCGTAAAAACCCTTCTTTATCCGCGTCGAGCACAGCGACCAGCGACACTTCGGGCATATCGAGGCCTTCGCGCAGCAAATTGATACCGACCAGTACGTCGAACTCACCAAGACGGAGGTCACGAATAATCTCTACCCGCTCCACCGTGTCTATATCGGAATGCAGGTAACGGACCCGCACGCCGTGTTCATCCAGATACTCGGTAAGGTCTTCCGCCATCCGCTTGGTCAGCACAGTAATCAAGACGCGCTCACCGCGCGCGACACAGGCGCTGATCTCGCTCATCACATCATCGACCTGATTGGCGGCTGGTTTGACAATGATCTGGGGGTCGACCAGTCCCGTCGGGCGTACGGTCTGCTCCACTAGCGCGTCCGCATGCTCTGCTTCGTATTTGGCTGGCGTCGCAGAGACAAAAATAGTCTGCGGTATCAGGCCCTGCCACTCATCAAACCGCAGCGGGCGATTGTCGAGCGCAGAAGGCAGACGAAATCCATAATTAACCAGGGTTTCCTTGCGCGAGCGATCCCCTTTGTACATGCCGCCAAGCTGAGGAATGGAGACATGGGACTCATCGATAATCAACAGAGCATTGTCAGGCAGATAATCAAACAGGGTCGGCGGCGGCTCGCCGGGCTGGCGACCCGACAGATAGCGGGAATAGTTTTCAATACCCGAGCAATAGCCGAGCTCCTGCATCATTTCCAGATCATAACGCGTGCGCTCTTCGAGTCGTTGCGCTTCGACGAGCTTGTCTTTTTTCCGCAGATCTTCCAGTCTTTCTACCAGCTCAACCTTGATATGCTCAATGGCCTCGATAATTTTTTCGCGGGGCGTGACGTAGTGGGATTTCGGGTAAACAGTAATTCTGGGCAAGCGTTGCAGCACCTCACCCGTCAGAGGATCAAACAATGAGATGTTTTCAACTTCCTCATCAAACAGCTCGATTCGTACGGCATCCCTTTCCGAATCAGCCGGAAAGATATCTATAACGTCGCCGCGCACACGATAATTAGCGCGCTCAAAAGCGACATCGTTGCGGGTATATTGCAGTTCGGCCAGGCGTCGCAGTATTGCCCGTTGATCGATTCGATCACCACGAACCACGTGCAGCACCATTTTCAGATAAGACTTGGGATCACCCAGTCCGTAAATGGCCGAGACTGTTGCAACGACGATGACATCCTCTCGCTCCATCAGCGCTTTGGTTGCCGACAGGCGCATCTGCTCAATATGCTTGTTAATGGAGGCGTCTTTTTCAATGTAGGTATTGGAGGCTGGCACGTACGCCTCAGGCTGATAATAATCGTAGTAGGAAACGAAATACTCAACGGCGTTGTTGGGAAAGAATTCCCGAAACTCGCCGTAGAGCTGTGCAGCCAGCGTCTTGTTGTGCGCCATGACAATCGTCGGGCGCTGCACCTGTTCGATGACATTAGCAACTGTGAAAGTTTTCCCGGACCCGGTAACGCCCAGCAAGGTCATCGACGCCAGGCCCGCGTTGAGGCCTTCAACCAGCTGCTTTATAGCACTCGGCTGGTCGCCCGCTGGCTGATAGCTACTGACGACCTCGAAGGGTTTGTTCATGGATGTGTGGCCCATGGGGAAGTAAATTTATGTGTGGTAACTGGTCAGGGATTTAGCGCCTAAAATCAGCCTTTTTATGTGCTATCGGAGCGCCAGCGCCCTTGACTCCCCGCAGGCTGAACTATAACATAGCCGCCGCCCAGCTACTCCGCCTTAGCTCAGTTGGTAGAGCAAATGACTGTTAATCATTGGGTCGCTGGTTCGAGCCCAGCAGGCGGAGCCAATTCAGTACCAAGCATGTCTTTTTCACATGCGCTGTTCATAAGATGAAAACGTCAACTTGAGAGCAAAGTTGCCGGCGGTGGATACACGCGAACACCTTGACTACACCCGACCTAAAACATTCCCCGCAACGATCAAATATCTTCCGCAAGAAAATTGCGTCCGCACGAAATTCTGGCTATTTATAAAAACATTTAACCGCTGGTAATGGTTATTTTTACCAGCTACCGGCATAACCGCAGGCACCGAATTTCATAATCGTGCGGATAGCGCCTAGACCCTGATTACGGGGGCATCCGCAGCGGTAGCTGACGTAGCTGACGTAGCTGACGTAGCTGAAAGTGTTTTAATTTGCTCACGAAACGGGTGGCCTTGCAGCAATTTTTCAAACTCTTCCACCGGTAGCGCCTTACTGAACAGGTATCCCTGAATAACCTTCAGTCCGTGATTTTTCAAAAAACTATATTGTTCGAAGTTTTCAACCCCTTCAGCAACAAGCCTCAAACCCAGGCTTTTGCCCATGGCGATAATCACGCGCACCAGGGCCCGACTGTTCTCGCTGCTGGCTAATTCAGTGACAAAACGGCGATCAATTTTTAGTTCATCAAGAGGGAAACGGCTTAAATAACTCAATGACGAATAGCCTGTGCCAAAATCATCGACAGACAGACTAACGCCTAAGCGTTTGAGCGTCTGCAGCACCTCTATAGAAGCATTCGCATCGCTCATAATAATGCCCTCGGTCAGCTCTAATTCGAGAAATTCCGGTCCAAGCTGCATTTCTGTCAGTACGCTGTCTACATAGTCGATAAACGCCTGATTAAATTGCAGGCTTGACACATTGACTGCCATTTTTGGAAAATAAAGGCCCTTCTGCTGAAACGCTTTCATTTGCCGACAGGCCTCGCTGAGCACCCAGCGCCCCAGGTCTACAATTAGGCCCATTTCTTCTGCCAGGGGTATAAATTCCATGGGTGGAACCAGCCCGGCCTGGGGATGATTCCATCTGACCATCGCTTCAGCGCCGACGACATCCCCCGTGTCGAGGTCAACCTGCGGCTGATAGTGCAGTATCAGTTCCCCTCGCTCGATAGCTCTACGCAGGTCCGACTCGAGTTTGAGTCGCTCCACACCGGTGCCCATCATCTTTTTTGAGTAATACTTATAGCTGTTCTTGCCTCCAGTTTTGGCGTGATACATGGCGGTGTCAGCATGTTTCAACAGGGTTTCCACGTCATCACCGTCACGTGGCGCAACTGCAACACCAATGCTCGGTGTAACGACCAGCTCATGGCCTTCAATTGCTATCGGCACCGCAAGTGCAGCGAGCAGGCGTTCAGCCACGGCTGCCACTGTTTTAGTATTTTTGACGTTATTCAGGACGACCGTAAATTCGTCACCACCAAGCCTTGATACACCGATTCTGGAATCTGTCACGGTGCAACGCGATACCAGGTCACTGTCACGCATACATTCAGACAAGCGTAATCCGACCTCCTGGAGCACCAGGTCACCTGCGCTATGCCCCAGGGAATCGTTTATACGCTTAAAGTTGTCCAGATCCAGAAACAGCAAAGCCACATAATATTTTTCGCGCTTCGCGACGCGCAGTAGCAATCCGAGTTGTTCTGCAAACAATCGTCGATTAGGTAAGGCTGTCAAACTGTCAAAGTAGGCTAGCTGGCGGAGACGGTTTTTAGCGTGTGTCACCTCCTCTACCGCACGGTTTAGCTCTCGATTCCTTTCAGAAAGCTCCGCTGTACGCTCGTCCACTTTTAGCCCCAGCAATACATTATCGACATCTATCTTCGTCTTATATTCACTCAGGCCATCAATCACGAGATTTAACATGGAAGCGATGTGCTGCACTTCGTTCGAGCCCTTTACCCGGAAAGTACTGTCCAACTTACCGTCAGCGATATCCTGCGCTACCTGTGCTAGACGAAATAGCGGGGTGGTGACTCGTCGCGTCACTACCATCGCAGCAAGCCCGCTTGTCAGCACGAACAACAGGCCAAAAACCCCCACAAGTCGCGCGTAATCAAGCGCCTCCGCTTCGATGTCGCTCTGGCTGATGCCTAACCGCAGGTAACCGGCAACGTGCAGGCTACGCCCCGCATAGGTGTTAACTACCTCACCAACAAAGGCCTCGCGTGTAAGCCCCGTTTTTAGCGGGCTTACCAGCGACAACACGGGAGCCGAGAAATCGATAATTTTTTCACCGGTACCCGCAACACGGGCCACCCTGCCTTGCTCAACTGACTCAAGACCCTCTCTGACAACCGAAAAAGCCGGAAGCTCGTAGGCCCCCGCGCCAGGGCTATAGCGATCAATTATCAGCGCGCCCGCTCGGTCATACACAGCAAAATACTTGATGTGCTTTAGCCTAAAAAATACATCGCTGCCAACACGTTCCAGAGCCGGAATGTCGTGGTAATAGACAGCTAACTGCAACTCCTGTGACACGCTTCGAACCAGGGAGGCGCTGTCCTTGATAGCCTGGTCTTCAAGTGTCCGACATTCTTTGTATACGAGGTAAACCATGACAGGAAGGGTGACAAATAACGACGAAACAACAACCAACAAGGTCAACGTACCCGCGATGCTAAGCTTCTTAAACATCCATTATCCCCCACACCATCCTGTCCATAGCTAGTCTTATTATTTGTCAACGCGAGCAATGTGCTTACACAATCCGGGGCGAGGTTCACAGACAGCGTCCGCCACGGCCCACAAGCTGCAAGCACCTTCAGGGTATGGAAACGAATATTAACGCGAATCGTTATCAGCACCAAACAAATGGTTCACACTGTGGGCACTTCCCACGGCGCGAACCCCTGCGGGGCTAATTAGCTTAAGTAAAGCGGAAACCAGGGCGTCTTGGCGGGCAGCTGCACCGACCGCCAAGACGGCGGGCCAGATGCAACTGGTTGACTATAAGAACTTTTTCGCTATGACTTGACTATCTTTTAACTTTTAACTTTTAACTGCAACTTGGCTATCTTTTTACTACGGCTTGACTAAATTGGCGGACCGGACGGGACTCGAACCCGC
>JBFJZC010000124.1:0-8325 GCA_041622295.1 Porticoccaceae bacterium | reverse complement strand
TCCGATTTTATTACCGGCGCTATTATTGTTGCTGATGGCGGACTATCTCTATCAATTTAGTTTGCGCTATTTATTGGGGCCAGAGCCAGCATAATTGCGCGGGTTCAACCCTCGACTAATTTACCTATAACACCATACACTGCCGACACCTGATGTCGCCAAAACAGAGGACAACACGATGGATGTAGGATTATCGCTAATATTCCAGGGGCTTGACCCCAACATGACCGACCACGAGGTCTACACTAATGATCTGCGCATGGGTGATCTCGCCGAGGAGCTGGGTTTCCAGTCAATCTGGGGCGTAGAACACCACTTTACTGATTACACCATGTGTCCCGACGTGATGCAGTACCTGTCCTACTGGGCTGGACGCAACCCGAATCTTGGCCTCGGCTCGATGGTCGTTGTTCTACCCTGGCATGACCCGATGCGCGTGGCAGAAGAAATTTCAATGCTCGATAACATGTCAAATGGACGAGTTATTCTCGGTATAGGCCGCGGCCTCGGTCGAGTTGAGTTTGAAGGGTTTGGTCGTGATATGAACGTCAGCCGCGAGCACTTTACAGAATCTGCACAGATGATTCTCAAGGGGCTTGAAACCGGTTACTGTGAGTTTGATGGCAAGCAAGTCAAGCAAGCGCGCCGCGATATCCGCCCAGCCCCCTATAAAAGCTTCAAAGGTCGCACCTATGCCGCCGCCGTTTCGCCTGAGTCATCCAAAATTATGGCGGAACTCGGCATCGGGATTTTGGTTATCCCACAAAAACCCTGGGCCCATGTTGATCGCGAACTGGCGGATTACCGCGATATCTTTTTAAAGGTTAACGGCACGGAAGCACCACCACCGATCCTCGCTGGCTGGACTTTTTGTGATGAAAGTGCCGACCGCGCCGAAGAAATGGCTTATAAATACATCGGCGGCTATTATCGATCCGTCATCGAACATTACGAAATGGCCGGTGACCACCTGAAAAACACCAAAGGTTATGAAACCTACGGCGCCATGCAGGAGCACGTCAGTAAAAGTGTCGAAGACGCCATCAAATTTTTTATGAGTATCCAGGTTTGGGGCACACCAGAAAAGTGCTTCGAAACCATCAAAGATTTTACGACCCGCACTGGCGCTGGCGCCTATAACGGCGTGTTTAGTTACGGCAGCATGCCCTATGCGGACGTCGAAAAAAGCCTGCGCCTGTTTGCCCGCGATGTCTTACCAGAGGTACGGAAACTACCAGGACAGGCCCTGTTAGCCGCGTAATTCCGGTACCCGGTTTTACCGGGCGACTTCTGTAACATGGCCAGTCACGCCTCAAATAGCTAGCGTTTCGTTAGCCGAGGGTGACTGGCTTTGTTATGTTTATCCCATCCTGCTTCATCAAGTAAGCCTCGCCTACGGCCGATCACTCAATATTTACTCACCGCATTTAGGTCGCTTTACTTCACTTTACTCCAGGTAGCCAAAGCAGTAGCGTAGCCACCGGATACCGATAAAAAACTCAGGAGCTGGCTCATGTATTCCAGTCAGGATGAACACGATGCTCTACCGACGTTGTTTATACCCCACGGCGGTGGGCCCTGCTTTTTTATGGACTGGACGATGGGGCCAGCAGACACCTGGCATAAGATGGGGCATTGGTTGAAAAACCTGGGGAAATCTCTTGATGCCGCGTCGGTGAGGACAAAACCGATCAACGACCCAAAAGCTATTGTCGTGTTTTCCGCTCACTGGGAAAGCGACATCGTGACGATCAATAGTGCTGCGCGACCAGAGCTTATATTCGACTACTACAACTTTCCTCCCCACACCTACGACCTGGAGTATCCGGCCCCCGGCGATCCCGAGCTCGCGAACACCATTGAACGTATGCTCTCAAACGCGGGTATTAGTTGTCGACAGGATCCCAACCACGGCTTTGACCATGGCGTATTTATTCCCTTTATGCTGATCTATCCAGCCGCCAATATTCCCATCGTGCAGGTTTCTCTCGTCTGCTCACTTGATCCTCAGGAGCACATGAAAATCGGCCAGGCCCTGGCCGCGTTGCGCAAAGAAAACGTTCTCCTGGTTGGCAGCGGCATGAGCTACCACAACATGGCTGCATTAATGAATGTCGATCAGCCACACGCTGATTCAGATCTTTTTGATCACTGGCTCACGGGCATTTGTGAGGCTGCGCCCAACCAGCGTAATGAGGCGCTCTGTGGCTGGTATTCGGCGCCTGGTGCACGGCAAGCCCACCCTCGTGAGGAGCATTTACTGCCTTTAATGGTAGTCGCCGGCGCAGCGACGAGCGATCTCGGGAAGAAGATTTATTCTGATCGTGTCCTGGGCGCGGCGGTGTCAGGTTTTCGCTTCGGCTAGTGTATTTAACGCGCCCTGTTTAGTCCCGCACGCTGTAACGATTTACATCACGCCACGCGCCGTCTGACTGGCGCCTCTGTTTAAACTCTTTGCTCTTTGCCTAACTTCCTGGAATTTTTATAAATTTCTAGAGCCTTGTCTAACTTGCGTAGCCGCTATCTAACCGTAGCCGCTATCGAACAGCGGTCAACGCCTCTCACCGTGTTTTTACACGGGGTCGAAATCGGCGTAGCTCCGCCCACAACGCTTTGGTGCGAGTAGAGCTCCCGGCGTAGCGTTGCCCTTCGAACAGAGATGTCAGCCTGGCTACGTCATCCTTGAGGTCCGGCCTCAGTACAGCGACACGTTGAGCGAAATCCCTGGCTCCCTCACCGGCATGTCGCTTGATGCCAGCACGCTCCATGCGCAGACAAAATCTTACAAAAAACTGATCGATCTGATCTCTGTAATGCTTTTCCCTGCTACGAAATAGCATAATCGCCACAGGCAGCATGGCAAGACTGCCCGCGATCAACAAAAATAATCCGATGCGTAGGGGATCCACACGACCCAATAGGCTGGTCAACAAGCCACTTTGAACATTTTCATAGCCAAGCACCCATTTCCCCCACGCGTAGTCCAGCGCATCAAGACGCAGGCGTAATTTATTCAGCCAGGAGATATGACGGAACCGCTCCAGCGCCAGCGGCGACCCCTCCAGAAAGCCTTCCTCCTCGGCAAATAAGTCGGCGAAACTGCTTTCGATGCGCTCCGGCGCCACTGCCGCTGTGGGGTCGACCTGGACCCAACCCCGATGTTCCAGCCATACCTCAGCCCACGCATGGGCGTCGTACTGGTGGACCAGCAGGTAATCTTCGTTAGGGTGGCGCTCCCCGCCCTGATAACCCACCACGATCCGCGCGGGAATACCGGCCGCGCGCATAAAGACTACAAAACTACTGGCATAAAGTTCGCAGAAACCCCGCCTGGTTCCCCACAGAAACTCGTCTACGGTATGTTTACCCAACAGCGGTGGCTTCAGGGTATAAATGAAGTCGCTGTTATAATAGTGCAATACCCTGTTTATTAACGCCTCTGGGTCTGGTGTTTCTGCACGCCAAAGCCTGGCCATTCTGCTCGTTTCAGGGTTGAAACCGTCTGGCAACTCAAGCTCAATATTCTTCCGCACACTCGGCAACCCATCCGCTTCCAGTGTGTAGTCCAGCCAGGATTTAACTCGATATTGTTTCTCGGCGGTGACCGGCAATTTGTTGTAAAGACGGAAATCGCGGGTCAGCGCGACGCCGGGGGAATCCGGTATAGGCGTGGCCAGGGCAAATAGCCAGGGGCTGTTAGTCGACTCCATGGTCACCGTATAGGCTAACGGTTCACCACGTCGCTCAGCGAGCTGATCCCAGGGCTCCAGTTTAGCACCGTACCATTGCAACAAGTTGCCATCGCTGTAACTCCATGGTCCGGTTTGCCGCCAGCTGCGACCGTCGAATTTAGAAAATACCAGGCCTCGCCAGTACAACACCCGCTGCGGCGGCATGTCGCCCTCGAACTCGACGCGAAAGGCTACCTTGCCAGTACGGCTGAGATCACTGAAGTCTCCTGGGGTCATACTGTCGCTGACACCTATGACACCACTGTGCTGCTGCCTTGGCACTGACCACAGCGCACCTATCCTGGGCATAACTAAAAACAACACCAGCATCAAGGGCAGGGACTGGGCAACCAGGACGGCGCTTTTCTGCAGGGGCCGCAACCACCGCCCCTGAATTGCGCTCTGATAAATCCCCACCAGCGCGGCGGTAACCAGCACGAGTCCCGCTAATACCGATAGCGCAGTGGCGATGGTTTGTTCAAACAGGCATTGAATGATGACCACGAAGTAGGCCAGGTAAACCAGGACAAGGGCATCGCGACGATGATGAATCTCCAGGAGTTTGAGCACAAAACCACTGACCAGTAATGCCACCATTGGCTCCAGCCCGATCAGCCGACCATAGCTGCTCAACACCCCCCCCAAACACAGTAGGACCAAGAGCATTTTGTGTAGTTTACCGGGGTGCTGCCAGGCACCCCGGTAAACCTGTATTTGCCAGATAATTGCCAATACCGCAGCGGCGATCACCCAGTACGGTAAATGCGCCACATGGAGAAGGATGCCTAGCACAACGCTAATCAACATCCATAGCAGACCGGTGCGCGGAGTTTGCCAGGCGGGTTCCATCAGCCTGTGGCCCATCCAGTCCGCTCAAATAACGCCAGCTCTTTCAGAATATTATCCCGGTGTACTTCGCCACGACCCGGCATCACTTCTATCCCTGGCAAGCGTAATCCATACACTGCGGAGCCCTTCGATAAGTCCAGTAGCCAGCCACAGAGGCGGGAAAGCCTGGCCTCGGTGTCCATGCCTGGGAAAGCATCCCAATCCAGCCATACCTGTTCATCGACGGGATCCGAGTAGTGTTTGGTTTGCAAGCCCTGCTCACGGGCATAGTGCTTCCAGGCAATATGACTCAGCGACTCGCCTGGCCGGTATTTTTCCAGGCCTCGAAAATCCTCACGGCCACCCGGCATTTCATTGACCCCCTGCCCGGCCACAGGAGTCGCTATTCTGCTCTTCGCATCCATGGGTTGAGGATAGACCAGCGCGCGCATATTCAGCTCCAGGTGGGTCCACACTCTGAGCAGGCCCAACGGATAGACACTCTCCACTGTGACCCGTCCAGGCTCCAGCCAGCCCCGTGTTCGCGCCGCCACGGCTAGCGTCACCTCAGCGAGTTCAATCCCGGGCAGCGATGTCGTCAGCTCCTCCGAACCTCGATAGTGGAGCTTGATATTGTCCCGGTAGCGACGTCCGGTCTGGTGCAGGGCCAGGCCAAATTCGGCCCGCCCACCGCAATAACAGGGATATGTCCGCCCCGCTTCGACGGACAAACCCGATAGATTTAAAAATGTGTGGAAGATGGCTACCACGAACATAGCCGACAATAAAAATGCCGCGCCAAATACCAGATTGTTTTCGTAGTTGGTGGCGGTCAGCCACAACAAAATCAGCACGGCGATAAAACTAAAGCCTGAGCGGGTAGGAAAGATGAATAAGCGATTACTGTTTAAACGGATCTTTGATGCGGCAGGTAAACGCCAGTTGACCCACTGCTGGTAGCGTTCAGTGAGTTTTTCACGCCATCCTGCAAGCATCGGCAAGTCACTCCTGACAAATCAAATAATATCTACCGTGTTGACGATCTGCTGAATCAGACTGGCAATCTCCTGATCATTGGCGATGCCGTGTAAGCGATGATTCCACACCGGCGGCAGCATCGCCTGGATATCCTCTGGAATCACATACTCTCTACCGTCCATCAGTGCCCAGGCGCGCGCACTTTGCAACACGGCCATACCACCTCGGGGAGAAATACCATGTTCCAGTTCAGCCAGTGACCGGGTTTGTTGTAAAAGTCGCTGCAAATAATCGACCAGGCTTTCAGACGCACGAACCCTGGTCACCTGCAACTGAATTTGCTGCAATAATTTGGCACTGATACTAACTTTCAGGCCATTCAGTTTGCGTCGGGGATCTTCCCCTGCCAACAATTGGCGCTCCGCCATTGGGTCCGGATACCCCAGTTTTATCCGCATTAAAAACCGGTCCAACTGCGACTCTGGCAGCGGGAAGGTGCCGCCCTGAGTAACCGGGTTCTGAGTGGCAATCACAAAAAAGGGGTCTGGCAGCTGTCGCGTTTCACCTTCAATACTGACCTGCCCTTCGGACATGGCCTCGAGTAATGCGCTCTGCGTTTTCGGTGTCGTGCGATTGATTTCGTCAGCCAGCAACATCTGACTGAACACCGGCCCGGGGTGAAATACGAAGGCGCTATTGCTGCGGTCGTAGACCGAAACGCCGACGATGTCCGCGGGTAACAGGTCGCTGGTAAACTGCACACGTTTGTAACTTAGTCCGAGCGCCCTGGCCAACGCTTGAGCCAACGTGGTTTTACCCATACCAGGTAAATCTTCGATAAGCAGGTGGCCCCGTGCGAACAGGCAGGCGAGCGCCAGACGAATCTCATGATCCTTGCCAACCAGAACATTGCCGATGCGGGCGACTGTTGTATCGGTGACCTTCTTGACAGCGCTCAAACCGCGACCAGTCCCTGCTGCAGATCCACTTTGATATCCTCAATAGCCTCAAGTCCCACAGCCACCCTGATCAGGTTTTCGGTAATACCTGCTGCTGCCCTGTCGGATTCCGTCAACCTGCCGTGGGTGGTGGTGGCCGGATGAACAATGGTTGTTTTGGCATCGCCCAGGTTCGCAGTCAACGATAAAATGCGAGTGCTATCAATAACACGCCATGCTTCCTGCCGACCACCCCTGACCCGAAAGGACAGTACCCCGCCGAAAGCCCGCTGTTGCTGTTTCGCTAACGCGTGGCCCACATGGTCCTCCAGACCCGCATAAAAAACCTTCTCCACCGCCGGCTGCTCAACCAGCCATCGCGCCAGAGTCAACGCGCTGGCAGAATGAGCCTCCATGCGCAAACGCAGAGTTTCCAGACCCTTGAGAAATACCCACGCATTGAATGGGCTCATTGTCGGACCGGCGGAACGTATAAAAGCCAACACCTCGTCCATCAACTCCTTACGGCCCAGTGCAACGCCACCCATACACCGTCCCTGCCCGTCCAGGTATTTGGTCGCCGAATGAATCACTATATCGGCGCCCCATTCCAGTGGCCGCTGCAGAGCGGGCGTGCAAAAACAGTTATCCACTACCAGCAGCGTCCCGGTTTTTTTGGCCAGCGCCGCCAGTGCTGTCAGATCAGCGATCTCGGAAAGTGGGTTCGACGGCGTTTCCAGGAAAAGCATACGCGTTTCCGGTTGGATAGCCGCTTCCCAGGCAGCCAGATCCGTGAGGGGGACCATCGTCGCGTCAACACCGAATTTTGCCAGATACTTGTTTAACAGCACGGTGGTGGTGCCAAAGACACTGCGTGAGCAAACAATATGATCACCGCTTTTCAGCAACGCCATGCAGGTACTCAGAATTGCGGCCATACCAGATGATGTCGCTACCGCCAGTTCCGCACCTTCCAACGCAGCTATACGTTCCTCGAAAGTACGCACGGTAGGATTGGTATAGCGTGAATACACATTCCCCGGCTGTTCGCCACTAAATCGCGCCGCTGCTTCGGCGGCATTGGCAAAGACATAACTGGATGTCGTATAAATGGCCTCGCTGTGTTCACCTTCGGCACTACGCCGCTGCCCGGCGCGCACCGCGAGAGTATCGAGAGCGGCATTTTCCAGCGGACTCCCTGAGCGTTCCGTCGAGGAACTATTTTGGGCGTCATCAGCGCCCAGCAACTCACTCATCTGACGGACTCCCAACGCGGGTTGTGCAGACCAATAACTTCGTCTGCACCCGCTTCCAGATACTCGTTTTTGGCCATCTTGGCATTGTCACTTCTCTCCCTGGCTAATCTGTCCAGATAGTCTTGATCGACGTCATCGGTAATGTATTCGCCGGTAAATACGGCACAGTCAAATCGCCGAATGCTCGGATTACCCTCTTTTGCGCTGGCAATTAAGTCTGCAATGTCCTGGTAAACCAGCCAGTCGGCGCCAATCACTTCAGCAATCTCATCAACCGTACGATTATGGGCGATCAATTCGCTGGCGGCGGGCATATCGATGCCATAAACGTTGGGATAACGCACCGGTGGAGCCGCCGAAGCCATATAGACCCTGGCTGCCCCGGCATCCCGCGCCATTTGAATAATTTCCTTCGAAGTAGTGCCCCGTACGATGGAATCATCCACCAGCAATACGTTTTTACCCTGAAACTCCAGCTTCACAGGATTAAGCTTCTGGCGAACCGATTTTTTGCGCTGAGTTTGTCCGGGCATGATAAACGTTCGACCAATGTAGCGGTTTTTCATGAAACCTTCGCGAAACTTGATATTCAAT
>JBFJZC010000123.1:0-8337 GCA_041622295.1 Porticoccaceae bacterium | reverse complement strand
GACCCGGGGCATCATGTCCACCAGCGTGACCTGGGTGCCCAACCGCTGAAAAGCCTGGGCAAGCTCACATCCAATGGGGCCGGCGCCCATCACCAACAACGATTGCGGTTGCACAAGCAGCTGCCACAAATTGTCGGAAGTCAGGTAAGCAACCTGATCGATACCGGGTATCGGCGGTACAAACGGCTCGGCACCACTGGCAATGACAATGTTTTTGGCACAAATCACCCGATCACCAACCTTTACTTGCCAGGGCGACAGTAGCGTTGCCTCTCCCGCGACACACTCAACCCCCAGGTCAGTGAAGCGCTCCACAGAATCGTGAGGCGCAATAGTTTCAATAACCTGTCGAACGCGATCCATCACCCGAGGGAAATCAACACGCGGTTCATCAACGTCAATGCCCAGCTCAGCAGCCCGGCGAATGTCGGCCACGGACCGACCCGCTCTGATCAGGGCCTTGCTCGGCACACACCCGGTGTGCAGACAGTCGCCGCCCATTTTAGCCTTCTCGACCAGCGTCACTCTCGCTCTAACCGCGGCACCTATCAATGCCGTCACCAGTCCGGCGCTACCACCACCAATGACCAACAGGTTAGTGTCAAAACGCGATGGCTTAACGTAGGGCCGGTAAAGCCTGTAGCGTTCAACATAGCCGACCAGACTCCGGGCAACAAACGGCAACAGGGCAAGTAATACTAACGACAGCAGCAAGCCCGGGGTCAATATACCGGCAGCCGAGAACTCCTCTACTGCCGCCAGTTCGGCCCCCGCGTTTACATAAACCACGGTGGCTGGCAACATCCCCAACTGACTAACAACGAAATACGTGGTGATCCGCAATGGCGTTAAACCCATTAACAGGTTGATTAACCAGAACGGGAATATCGGTATAAGGCGCAGTGACAATAGATAAAACGCGCCGTCTTTTTCAATGCCACGGTTAATCGCCTGTAAATGATTGGCAAACTTGCCTTGCACCCAGTCCCGCAGCACCATACGCGACAGCAGAAAAGCCAGTGTAGCGCCTATTGTGCTGGCAAAAGACACCAGCACCACCCCGCTAACGAGACCAAATACCGCCCCGCCCATTAGCGTCAATATAGCGCCTGTTGGTAGCGAGAGGCTGGTCGCCAGAATATAAATCGCAAAATAAACAGCCGCCGTAACCACCGGGTGCTGTTGATAAAGATCCCGAAAAAAAGGTAGGCTGAGGTAGTCTTGCAAATCGAACAGAAAATAACTGGCTATCGCCAGTGCAACAAGAGCGACGATGAACGCTTTTTTTAGCAAAACGGCGCGACCCTGGTCTTGTGGATTGGCTCTACATTCATTGCTCTATTTTCCTGAGACTTCAACTGTCTGATCCATTTTGTCAGTCAGACAAACCCAACTTTAGAACCCCTTAAATACTGCCGGTTCACTTTGATCAGACAACACGCAGGCTGGGCGCATGACGGCAATTCTATCACTACGACGGTTGGCAGTTTGTTTACATACTTGGGCCGATGTTATCATGAGTGCCATCCTTAGGATCGATCGACAAACAAACAATCTGGAGTAACTTTTATGGGCGATAAAATCGTTCACACAAACGACATCAGCTTTGACGGCGACGTACTTGGCGCCGATACGGCGGTGCTGGTTGACTTCTGGGCTAGCTGGTGCGGACCGTGCAAAATGATTGCTCCGATACTTGATGAGCTGGCTGACACCTACGAAGGCAAACTGAAGGTCTGCAAAGTCGATGTTGATGCCAATCGCGAGGTAGCAGCTAAATTTAACGTCCGCGGGATTCCCACGTTAATGTTGTTCAAGGACGGCGCTTTACAGGACACCAAGGTCGGCGCACTGTCAAAAGCCCAGTTGACAGAATTTATAGACGCTAACATATAACGCTTTCCGGCCCCAATGGGGCCGGAAAAACTGTTTGTTATTTCATAAACAGACGCTATACTCGCCTCAACAAGATCATCTTCCCGAACACCATAGTCCGTTAAACCTCTTACTGGCCATTTGGGTGGCACACTAGAATACGACCTGGTCGCTTCTGACTCAGTACGTCTTGCGTTGTACTTGCCAATTCCTACCAGCCTTTAAGGCCATACACCTAAGCCCTTATACCCAAAACATAAACAAACTTATGAATCTGACTGACCTAAAAACCAAACCCATTGATGAGCTGATCACCATCGGCACCGAAACCGGCCTCGAAAACCTTGGTCGCAGCCGCAAACAGGATATTATCTTTAATATTCTTAAGCGCCACGCCAAAAGCGGCGAGGATATTTATGGCGACGGTGTGCTCGAAATATTACCGGATGGCTTTGGGTTTTTGCGCTCTGCCGACTGCAGTTACCTCGCTGGCCCCGACGACATTTACGTATCACCCAGTCAAATTCGCCGCTTTAACTTGCGTACCGGAGACAATATAGCCGGGAAAATACGTCCCCCCAAGGAAGGTGAGCGCTATTTTGCGTTACTAAAAGTCGATACTATTAATTTCGACAAACCCGAAAACGCACGCAATAAAATCCTCTTTGAAAACCTCACGCCCCTGTTTCCAGATGAACGCCTGGTGCTGGAAAGTGGCAACGGCAGTTCTGAAGATCTGACGGGGCGTATGATCGATCTCGTCGCGCCGATCGGCAAAGGTCAGCGGGGTCTCATTGTGGCACCGCCGAAGGCTGGCAAAACCATCATGATGCAGCACATAGCCCAGGCTATTATCCGCAACAATCCAGAAGCACTGATGATTGTTCTGCTCATTGATGAGCGTCCCGAAGAGGTCACGGAAATGCAGCGCACCGTGCGTGGCGAAGTCGTTGCCTCTACCTTTGATGAACCACCTGCGCGGCACGTGCAGGTGGCAGAGATGGTGATCGAAAAAGCGAAACGCCTGGTCGAGCACAAACACGATGTAGTGATATTGCTGGACTCGATCACTCGCCTCGCGCGCGCCTACAACACGGTTATTCCCTCTTCCGGCAAAGTACTGACCGGTGGTATCGACGCCCATGCCCTGGAAAAGCCCAAGCGCTTTTTCGGCGCGGCGAGAAACATCGAGAATGGCGGCAGCTTAACCATCATCGCCACCACCCTGGTCGACACCGGATCTAAAATGGACGAGGTGATTTACGAAGAGTTCAAGGGCACCGGTAACATGGAGCTCCACCTCGATCGTAAAATTGCTGAAAAACGTGTCTATCCGGCAATCAATATTCGCCGTTCGGGGACCCGTCGTGAAGACTTACTCATGGACGAAGCTGAATTACAACGGGTCTGGATACTGCGCAAGCTACTGCATGACATGGAAGACCTCAGTGCAGCAGAGTTTCTGGTCGATAAACTCAAGGGTTTTAAATCCAACGATGAGTTTTTCTCAGCCATGCGCCGTAAATAGCGCACAGACAAGGCCACCAGGGCCGCAAACGTCAGCCACAAAAAAGCCCGGTAGCAACCGGGCTTTTTATTTGCGCCATTGATCGCGCCCATCCCTTAGCAAATGACGTCAGCCCAGTTCGTTACCAACTATGGAAACGAAACTCACACAGCGTCCCGGCTGACCACCCAGGTTGTGGGTCAATCCCAACTTGGGATTGTCTATCTGCCGCTCACCGGCTTCTCCACGCAGTTGTAACCACATTTCGTACATCATACGCAGACCGCTGGCACCGATGGGATGACCAAAACTTTTCAGGCCGCCGTCCGGGTTAATGGGCTGAGCCCCGTCACCGTCAAAACGACCTTCCATCACGTCTTTCCAGCCCTGACCACGCTCCGAAAAGCCCATGTCTTCCATCAACACCAGCTCAGTGGCTGTGAAGCAATCATGAACCTCAGCCATGCTGATTTGTTCGCGAGGATTGGTAATACCTGCCTGTTTGTAGGCATCCTGCGCAGATACCACTACTTCCTGAAAAGTCGTGAAATCATATTCCTCACTGATAAAGCCCTCATTAGGCCCCGCAGCTATAGAAAACGCTTTCAGGTAGATCGGCTTGTCCGTGTACTTATGCGCGTCTTCAGCTCGACACAATATTGCTGCCGCTGACCCGTCTGCGACGCCAGAGCAATCAAACACCCCAAACATGCCCGCGACACGCGGTGAATTACATATGGTGTCTATTGGCACCTCCTTGCGGAACTGCGCTTTCGGGTTTTTGGCACCCGCAACATGGTTCTTCCAGGCAATGCGGGATAAAACGTCCTTGAGATCTTTCTCACTGACACCGTATTTTTCACAGTAGGCCGGGGCCAGCAACGAGAACATCGCCGGCGCAGTCATGCTCGACTCGGTACCGTCGCCATCGGGACCTGGCACCACAAGCCCGGAATAGCCGCCATCTTTCAGCTTTTCGACACCCACCGCCATGACCAGATCGTAGGCGCCGCTGGCCACTGCATAGGCCGCATTGCGAATCGCCTCACTGCCGGTGGCGCACATATTCTCCAGCCTGGTGACTGGCTTATAGGGTGTTTTCAGGGCCTCAGAAAAAACTATCCCTGAAACACCGCTGGCGAAAGTCCCCAGCCAATAGGCGTCAACATCGTCCGGGCTAACACCCGCCGATTTATAAGCCTCCGTCGCTGCCTCGATAAGCATATCCGAGGCATCTCTGTCCCAATGTTCGCCAAAGGCCGTGCAGCCCATGCCGACAATTGCTACCTGATCTTTAATGCCGTTACTAGCCATAACCGTACCCCCTAGCGCTGCGGACGCGCTTTCCAGAAATAATTGTGAACTCCCTGACCGGTATAAAATCGTCGGAAGGTCATTTCAAGTCGATTGCCAATCTTTACGTCTCTCGGATCGGCATCCGTCAATTCACATGCCAGCCGCCCACCGCAATCAAAATCGGCAACCGTTGAAATCACCGGCGGCTGTAGGGTGTAAGCAAGGTGATCCAGCGTAAACGTTGTCACCTTACACGGTTCATCAGCGAAAGCTTCTGGTTTCATCTTGTCAACCGCCCGGCATTTCATGCAAACCCGTTGCGGAGGTAAATGCCCCTGGCCACATTCACATCGAGAGCCAAAAAAAGCATACTTCCAGCGCTCGTGACGCTTCATGATCGGCGCGGCTGGTCGCATTGGGTCAGGTCGCCTCGGCGGTTCAAAAGGTAACACCCCCCGCCACTTTAGATACGTATTGTAAGCAAGTTCATTGTTACTGGACGCCAGCCAATGCTGCACCGTGCGCCTGGGTTGACCGCTGTGGATATTTGCAGTGACTTCAAGCACCACGGCGTCACACCCGTCAGCAGTGGAAAGCACCAGAATCTTGTCACCGGCCTGCGCGGTATCAAGGGTGTTGGCTAAGACAAGGCCGGCATGCGCAACACCACACCGTCCAAGGTTATCACCCAGCATGTCGGCAACCTGTTCCGGTTTAAGCCCAAGTGCGCGCGGAATGCCAGCCACGTCCCGCTTGTTCGTCGCGTCAAGAATGACCGTAGTCAACTGATCAGGCGCAACGCGCGCAGCACTCAATGCGCGCTGAGCAGTATCGAGGCTGACCGGCCCCAAAACTTCGATGCCGAAGCGCTCTTCCCACTGCCGGGCAAACTGATCTCCCGGTAAACGCCAGACATCCAGCACCTCGGACGTCGACGACGCCTGCCCCAACACTGTAGCGATAGCCTGATCATCCACACCGGTAACAAAAGCAACAGCAGCATCGCCGCCATCTCGCTCCCGCGCACCACCTGGCCCGCCGACGATCACATCGCTGGCGCAAATCATTGAGGTTCTACCCGCAGTACCCAGGTCGACACCGAGCAGTAAACTCGCTAAACCCATGCGAGTGTTGCTGCCGAGCTCCATGGATCGTACGGTAGCAGGCAAATCAAGGGCAGCGTTAATCGCCGCGGCATTCAATTTTTCGGCATAGGGCGGGCTCGTTGTCGCAAAAATCAGCGAATCGATTGCGCCACCAAAGGCACGTTTAGCTTCGCGCCCGGCCTCAACGGCCATGGACACGGCATCTTCATCATAACTGGCGACAGCGCGCTCGCCCTTGCCACCGCCAATGGCCTGTCGTGTAAGCCTGTGATATGGCACATACGCCCCGTAACTCAGAATTCCGGACACGTTCACTCCCCCTCATCTCGGTAGTTAATACAGTTTATGTGGTTGGTCATGCGCTCGATACAATCTCAACAGGCCAGCTTCCGCCCGGAACGCGGCCCCAGAATCCCACCTGCTAAACAGTAGCAGAAATCTGGGGCGCCGATTCATCGCATGACGTTAATTCGTTATATGGCTGAACCAGTCATCCCTCTCAGGTCGCGGTGTATTCTTCAAAGCGAGCGTCCTTTAAATCATTACGGAACTTGGTCGCTGTCCACGGCCACGATCCGGGTATGCCCTGGTCATCGAGGTACCAGCTTTGACAGCCGGTCAGCCACACCGTGTCCTTCATATTAGCCTTCATATCCTGATTGAATTTTTCAGTGGCCTCTTCCTTGGGTCGCACGGTATTGAATTTACCGTCCGACCACATTTTTATGAAATTGAGGATGTATTGCGACTGCGTTTCGGCGATCGAGGACAGGGAGAAGTTCCCCACCGGACTGTGTGGCCCCATCACCATGAAAAAGTTGGGGAAGCCCGGCATGGCAACGGTACGGTAACCGCGCGGGCCATTCTTCCAGGCTTCATCTAAAGTCAGGCCGTTCTCTCCAGTCATGGTCATCGGCAGCATGTATTCATTGGCGTGGAAACCGGTCGCCAGAGCAATAACGTCCAGCTCATGCAGTTTGCCGTCTTTGGTGACGATACCCTCGGCTTCGACGTGGTCGATGCCTTCCCTCACCAGCTCCGCGTTGGGTTTCTGAATAGCGGGATAAAACTCGGAAGACATCACCAGACGCTTGCACATAGCAACGTAATCTGGCTTCAGATCCTGACGTAATTTTTCATCCTTGACGCTGTTCAGATTCCACTGGCATAACTTGCCCATAGTTCTGCGTGACCAACCGTCCTTGATGATGCCCCGGCCCATCAACTGCTCCATTACGAAACGGTAAGTGTAGTAATAAAATTTTGAGATAAAGGGAAAAGTATTTTGCAGCTTGTGGCCGAATGCCGAATATTTCTTATTGGGGATCGGCACAATCCACTGGGGTGTCCGCTGGAAAGAAACCACCTTGCTACAAATTTTGGTAAGGGGGTCAATCATCTGAATGCCGGTAGAACCGTTACCGATAACCGCCACCCGTTTGCCCTGCAGATCCAGATCGTGATCCCAGCGCGCAGAATGCACCACTTCTCCGGCAAACGAATCCAGACCTTTGAGATCGGGGTATTTGGGCCGCACCAGGATACCGCAGGCGGCTATCAGGAAATCACAGCTTTGTTTTTCTCCATTACCCAGTTCAACCTCCCACTTGCCGTCACCGTACTCGGCATTGACCACTTCGGTATTGAACTGGATTCGTTCAAACACCTGGTATTTCCGTGCCATATCTTCGAAGTACTGCCTGATTTCCGGCCCACCGCAAAACCGATGGCTCCAGGACGTGCTGGGCTCAAAACTGTACTGGTAATAATGGGATGGAACATCACAACGCAAACCGGGGTATGCATTGTAGAACCAGGTACCACCTACGTTTTCGGCCTTCTCAAAAATAGTCAGATCGGTAAAGCCCGCCTTCATCAGGCGCATGCCCATGACGATGCCAGATAACCCGGAGCCCACGACAATGACTCGCGGCTGTTTCTTGTCGCCCTTTATCGCTGCACCAATACTCGCATTCTCGGTAACACCCATTCTCTACTCCAATTCAATATATCAATTTGATATCAAGTTGTTCGCACGTAAGGACCCGCGTGAACGGCGAGTAGCCATCAACAATAGGCACTTACCCAACGGTAACCGTGCATGGTCTACAAATGCCGTGGTTCTGTCAATATTTAAGGCGTTGCCACACCGATTACGCGGCTATGTCACCGATAGCTTTGCGGGGCAGGCCTGTGCCACGGCAACAATCTGTCCGGAGCAGCGCCTGGCGGACACTGCCGCGACACGCTCACCACGAGACAGAGTTGTTCGAGATGCCTGAAAACAGTTGCCCTGTTGTGCCGTTCCGTTAAACTTGCCACAACCAGCAGCTCGGGCAAGTACACTATGACGCTATTTATACTGCGGGACGCGTCCGGCAACTACCTAACCAGAGGCCTGACCTGGACAACAGATTGCGCGGCAACAGAAGTGTTTCAAACACCGTACAAAGATATTGCCCTCAATCAGTTACTGGAACTTAACGCTGCTGATGTGACGTTGCGAGCCAGCGTGGTGGCCTGTCAGGCAGACGGTAAAAATCGACCAATAAT
>JBFJZC010000122.1:0-8366 GCA_041622295.1 Porticoccaceae bacterium | reverse complement strand
GGGCTTCCGCCGGACGGCTAATCCGCTACGCGGCTCGTCCACCGTTGATGCTCACCGTTAAATTACTTATGAATCGCATATGGAATATCGTTTCATCAATAATTGGCGCAATATTATCTATAGTTATTGGTTTTGGCTTAGGTATTCACGAAAGGTTTACACCCAAAGAGTTATTGATACCAATGTACATCCTTTTATTGGTTTTTTTCATACTCAAGCTTGCAAGAGATAAATGGCTGTTAAAAAGAGTTCATTTGATTGAGCAATATGGAACTATTGTAGGAATTGAGCCTGTTGCTGGTTTTGATGTTTTTATGGGTTTGTATAAGGCGCATGAGCTTCTTCGTTATTTTCTGATAGGTCTATTTTTCGGCTGGAATTTTGTTGTTTTGGCAAGTATTTAATTTAGCAAATTGCTCGAACTCGCTCCGGCCAAAAACACGGCCTCCACTGGACGCGCTAACGCACACCAGCTGCTAGCGTTAACTGCACAAATGACATCGCTACCGTTCGACGATTGAGGTTAGCGTAAACTTTTTGCCATAAAGGGAGCCAACTGCAAGCGTTTAAAAGAACTGGAAGCAGTGGTGGTCAAAATGCAAACAGCTTCGGCTCACCATAGTTACCCCTAATCAAGGAATCGACTGATGACGGATGAGAAAAAACGCCTGACATCTATCGATATGCTACGCGGCCTGGTCATTGTCATTATGGCGCTCGATCACGTTCGCGATATGCTGGGCACACCGTCGGTGCGGCCCATGGACTTTGCTGATGCGGATGCGCCGCTGTTTTTTACCCGCTGGATTACCCATCTGTGTGCGCCGACCTTTATCCTGCTCGCGGGTACCAGTGCTTATCTTTATGGAGCAAAGGGGCTTTATGGCGCGAGCGGACGTAGCAAGGCCGATGTATCGCGCTTTCTTTTAACACGTGGCTTCTGGTTGGTGTTTGTCGAGCTGACCCTGGTCGGCTTTGGCTGGAATTTTAATATCAGCGCCAACTACGCACCGGTGCTCCAGGTGATCTGGGTTCTTGGAGTTTCGATGATCGCGCTGTCTGGACTAATCTGGCTGCCCATGTCCTTGATCGCGGTTATCGGTATCACTATGATCGCCGGGCACAATTTGCTCGACGGTATCCAGCCTGCCCGTGAGCAAGCGTCCGCTGTTTGGCGACTGCTTCATATTCAAGGGCTGCTCACCGTAAACGACACCCCAATTATTTATGTGATTTATCCGCTGGTACCCTGGATTGGTGTGATGGCCCTGGGCTATGTGATGGGGCCTTATTTTAGCGGTATCCGGGAAAACCGACCTCGAACACTTATTCTGGCTGGCCTGGCCATGACGCTCACTTTTGTGTTGCTACGTTACTGGAATCTTTATGGCGATGCCAATTTGTGGCAGGTACAGGCAAGTGCGGAGGCAACCCTGGTGGATTTTCTCCATGTCACCAAATATCCACCCTCACTGCAGTATTTGTTGATGACCCTCGGCCCAGCCATCATGTTGTTGGGCTTTTTTGAGCGTGCGGAGGGTGCTCTGGGGACTGCTCTGGTCACCATAGGCCGGGTGCCGTTTTTCTTTTATGTGGCCCATCTTTACGTGATTCATCTGATGGCTCTTGGCCTGGGCTTATATCAGGGCATACCGATTTCTGAAACGGCGGTGGTATTTGTTTTCTATCCAAAAGAGTTCGGTGTGAATTTGCCCGTGGTGTATTTATTTTGGATTGTGGTGGTGCTTGCCTTCTACCCGGCCTGTCGTTGGTTTGCCGGTGTTAAAGCACGACGCCGCGACTGGTGGCTAAGCTACCTGTAAGGAGAGCCTAGCGGCAAACACCTTGATAACGCATGAAGCCCGTGTAAGGATTCGTCCATTGACCATAGAATGTGACGCCAGGCTTCGTCTACATCTATTGCGCGTTGTTCTGGAAAGGATGCAGCTGTTTTGATAAATCAATTTGCTATAGAGCGCATGCGCAATATACAGATGTTATGTTTTTATAAGATACTTTATATGGACAGTAACGCCTGCATTGAATTCAAGTTAAATCATGTAGTCGAAACGCCACGCCCGATAGGGTTGGTTTGCAATATGCCTGACCGCAGCTTCTCGATAGTCTGTTCAGTCCATTAAGATGGCCAACGACTCTAAAAATGTATTGCAGCGTGGCCTGGAAAATATCCACGATCCATTTTCGAGCTTCATTCGCGCCCAGACCACCTCCAGCCTGTTTCTTCTGGTCGCCACCATCATCGCTCTTTGGTGGGCATACTCTGCTTATTCCTCTGTTTACCAGAATCTGATACACACACCGATTGGATTTTTGTCGGGAAGTACTCGCCGGAGACCTCGCTCAACCTGAACATCGGCGCATGCTGATTGTCTGTGCCGCCGGTGGAATGGTTTGTCCGGCTGTGATTTATTCCTTGTTCAACTGGTCGCTTGATTCGCAGATTGGATGGGGCATACCCATGGCAACCGATACGGCGTTTGCATTAGGCGTACTTACCCTGGTGAGAAAACATATCCCGGGTAGTCTTTTGGCTGTCATTGTTGGTCTCGCCATTGTCGATGATGTCGGCGCGATCCCGGTCATTACAATGTTTTACACCCAGGAAATATCCGTCATGCACCTGTCAAGCGCAGTTGCGCTAATTGCCTTTTTGACAGTGGCCAATTACGCAGGCAAAGGGCAAAGCTCAATGGGTATTGAAGTTGGCGGTTTACCTGGACTTATTTTATTGGTTCTTGATATATGGGCGATTATCAAGACGATTGAAAGCAACGGCACTACCGGGTCGAAAGTATTATGGGTACTGTTAATTCTTGTGCTACCCGTCCTCGGTTTTATTCTTTGGCTGCTGCTCGGCCCCAAAAAAGTCTAAGCTACGACTAACCACCTGAAATACGCCCCAGCGCCTCGCTAGCCTGCTCCATTAACTCCCTAATAATCTCAGCCGCGGGCTTAACATCATGTATCAAAGCCGATGACTGCCCGGCGGCCAACGCGCCAATATCGGTTTTACCATCGCGCCGCCCGGCCATGTAGGGGTCTTCGCCGAGCCATTCTGTGACGTTCGCCATCTGATACGGGAAAGGCTTCAGTTTTTCCATTAACGCCGGGGTTTCCCAGGCGGCGGTGGTTTCATTGCGAATCATGCGGCAGGGCTTGCCGGAAAAACACCGGGTACGGATGGTACCTTCGTCATCCGCTGCCACAATACTGTTCTTATAATTGTCGTGACCCCAGGCTTCAGTGCAGGCAATAAAGCGGGTGCCTAACCAAACGCCGATCGCGCCCATAACCAGGGCCGCAGCAATACCGCGACCATCGGCGATGCCACCCGCCGCCAGCACGGGAATATCCACAGCATCTATCACCGCCGGAAACAAGGTAAATGAACCGACGCGGCCGGTATGCCCGCCGCCATCGTAACCCTGGGCAATAATGGCATCGACGCCGCTAACCGCCAGCCGTTTAGCATTTTTGGTATTCCCGGTCAGGCTCAGAACCTTCATGCCCGCAGCGTGGCAGCGATCAACAATCGGCGCCGGATTACCCAGGCCGCTGGCAATCACTGGCACCTTTTCGTCAAAAACCACCTCAATATGATCCTCAACATCCTTACTGAACATGGCCACGTTCTGGCCACCGGCGGTTGAAAACAGGATGTCCACGGCAAAAGGTTTGTCGGTAATAGAACGGACAATACGGATTTCCTCCCGCAACTCTTCGCCTGACATGGTGCCCGCGCCAATGGTACCGAGACCGCCGGCAGCGGATACCGCACCCGCCAGTGGGCCACGAGCCACAAAGCCCATACCCGCCTGGATAATCGGGTATTCAACACCGAGCATTGTGCACAGAGGGGTTTTTAAAGCCGGATGATACATAGTTAACGCTCTCTGTTAGGCGCCGATTAAAACCGATCGGCTAGAATTAAACGCCGCTAAATAACGCGCCGGATCGACTGCCACAACAGTGTTGTCGTTCAATCGCCATCGGGCACCTTATTGCGAGCACCCTCGCGGTAATAACCTGTCAGTAAGCGGCGCACTTCCGGTTCAAGACTCGTCAAACCCCAGGCTTTGCCGATTGCCATCGCAGCTTTTTTATCGGCCCCGTGAAGCATTGCCGCACGCAATGCCAACATGGCTCCCACCCGGTTACCGCTAGCGCAATGCAAAAAAACTTTTTCAGTGCCGGCTTCCAGCATCAGCTTATCCAGCGCACGAACATTGGCCTCGGTCAGTCCAGCCGCGCCATCGACCGGCAGTGAATGATATTGCAGTCCTGCGGCGGCGGCGAATTGCGCTTCGTCAAAATCAGGCAGCTCACTGCTCGGCCGTAAATTGATCACATGGATTACCCCCGCGTCGGCTAATGCGACGAGCTGGCCAGCATCCGGCTGCCCACCGCTCAGGTATCCCGCAGCTGGCGCTTTCAGATTTTTTAAGCCTGCCAACGCCGGTTGATCTTCGGTGCAGCCCAGCAAGGCCAGGCTTAGTGCGAACATTATGCCCACCAGCGTGATACTACGGATCACTTCTGTATTCATCAAAGCACCTCACGTGTCATAGTTTTGTTCCCGACTACCCACATTGCCCAGTATGACTAAATTCCTCCGGGTAGCACAAACAATCCTGGACGACTCAGCGCTTTTGACCAAACAAGCTGTGCCTAACTTGGAGCCCCTTACTTTAGGTGCCTAACTTGAGACACATTTACCCCTGGGTCATAATTGCTATTTGCGCAGAGTACAGACTTATGACTATCCAGCTAAAATCCGTTGTTGCCATTCACTACACCCTCACCGATGACCAAGGTGCCGAGATCGACTCGTCTATCGGCAGTGAGCCAATGGTCTATCTTCACGGCGCTGGAAACATTATTCGTGGCCTTGAACTGGCGCTTCTCGGCAAAAAAGCAGGCGACAAAATCACCGCTCAAATAGCCCCAGAAGACGGTTATGGCGAGTTTGTTGCCGATATGGTGCAAATCGTACCGCGCTCCGTATTCGGGGAACAGAGTGTAGAAATCGGCATGAGGTTTAACGCAGATACCGAACGCGGCCCACTGTCATTCTCGGTCAAGGAAGTAAAGGACGACGAAGTCATCGTTGACGGCAATCATCCGCTCGCCGGTAAGACCCTGCACTTTGATGTCAGTATAGAAGCCGTGCGTGAAGCCACCGAAGAGGAACTCGCCCACGGTCACGTTCATGGTGCGGGCGGACATCATCACTGAGGTTGGGCGCTAACTACCAGTCGCCAAAGGAATGGATCCGCGCTAAGCGCCATCGCCAAAACCCGGCGCAAGTGCACGCAGCCTTGTTTATCGAAAGGCAAAAAACAGATGTCGATTCAACGAAAGCGCCAACCACCCGAAAAAACCTCGCTGGATGGTCACATCCCTGCTGTAATTGGAACGACTGTATTTAAATCTGCATCGCTGCTGGGCCAATTGCCAAAACAAAGCAAGATCAGCCAGTTTAAGTATGTTCCTGTTTATTGTTAATGATGAGGTATAGGCAAGATGAACAATTCAGAATCCCTGGTTGATTCAGAGCCGCTGTTTAAAGGCATCAAAGTATTAGAAATAGCCACCTATATTTTTGGCCCCGGCAGCGCCGCCATCCTTTCAGATTTTGGCGCCGACGTCATTAAAATTGAAGCACCGGGCCGTGGCGACCCCTTGCGCTACGCCCATAAAGCACCACCGTTCATGCCCCATGATTTCGACTATATCTGGCAGCAGGATAACCGTAACAAACGCAGCATTACCCTCGACATGAAAGCACCGGAGGGCAGAGAAGTCCTGTTAGCGCTGGTGCGCGAGGCCGATGTGCTGATCACCAACTTCCCGCCCAACGTATTAGAACGCCTGAAAATTCGTTATGAAGACCTTGCGCCTGAGAACGAGCGCTTGATCTACGGACAAATCACCGGCTTTGGTGAAAAAGGTCCGGAAGCCAGCGCGCCGGGGTTTGATGCGACCGCTTACTGGGCGCGTTCGGGATTGATGGATCTGGTGCGCACGGCGAACAGTGAACCCAGCATTTCGTCGCCGGGCATGGGTGATCATCCCAGCGCCATGACCATGTACGCGGCCATTATGACCGGCCTGTATAAGCGGGAACGAACCGGGCGCGGTGGCAAGGTGCATAGCAGCTTGCTGGCAAACGGCATGTGGACGGCGTCCAGTTCGCTGTCGTGTATTCTGGCAGGCGGCGGTGCGGTCGGGCGACCCAACCCGGCAAAACCCACCAATGCTTTGCTCAATCAATATCAGACACGCGATGGACGCTGGCTGCTGTTAGTCATCCTCCACCAGAAAAAACACTGGCCGAGTCTGCTCAAAGCCCTGGACCGCGAGGATCTGCTCAGCGACCCGCGTTTTATCGATATCCAGGAACGCAACGACAATGCCGAATTACTTGGCCCCGTGCTGGCGGAAACGTTTAAAAGCAGAGACCTGATTGAATGGCGCGACCGGCTGCAGGCGCAAAATTTGACGTTCAGTGTGTTGGCCACCCTGGAAGAAGCAATCGACGACCCTCAGGTGCTGGCTAATGACATGCTGATTGACGTGGAAGGACACAATTACGGTCGCGGCCAGGCCGTCAATAGTCCGTTCTGGGTGGAGGGTTCAGACAAGGTAGCGGCTCGTGTTGGTCCGGCCCTGGGTGCCGATGGTCAGAACATCCTGCGCGAGCTGGGGTATAGCGATGATCGCATCTCAGCGCTAAACGAAAAGGGCGTCATATAAAAAAGCGTTATATAAAGGCCGTTTACCCAGGCGCAGCGCTTAAAATCTCTGGGAAACGGGGTCAAGCGTCAGTGTGACTGCAACACGGGAGCGGCCCCCTGCCAGACACCAGGCTAAGCTATCGAAGTCTTTTTACTGCTGTCATAATTCATCGCTCTTAATGACATGACCTGCAGGAGACCATCATGGCGCTTTCTGGAACTGACTATATCAACAACTTTACGATGTACTTTGACGGCACGGATATGACCAACGCCAGCCTTTATCTGTGCGTCGGGGAAGACGTTTCGGAAGCCCAGGCTCAGGCCATCATTGCCGCGATGCGCAAAGCCGGCCTGTGGTCTGCCGATGCGGCGAAGACCGTGCCCGCTGAACACAAACCCATGTACGCTGAACAAATGCAGTTTATTGGCGCGGTGGCGGCATCAACAGGCGGTAAAACCTTCCATGCCGCTGCCTATGATCATGAGAAATTTAAATACACGCCGACTCGCTGGGCGGAATGGAAAGCGTTTCTTGCAGCTAACTTTTAGCGGCTAAATAACTGCTTAATCCGTTAGCGGGTCGACTGTATCAATGTATCAATAAGCGAACGCTCAGTTGAGCGCCGACGACAACACGGCGCGCACGACCAGAATAATCACTGTGACAAATGTGGCGGCAAAAATAAGCCCCGCCAATATGAAATGGAGGGGCTTACCGCGCGTAAAATCTCGGGTTCTACGCGCCCTGGACTGCACGCCCACAGCAGCCGCAAAGGTGCTACCCAATATTTCCAGAAAGGTGAGGGGCTTTTCGTTCGCGATGTCATTCGAGATGTCATTCGAGATGTCGTTCGAGATGTCGTTCGAGATGTCGCTCGCAATGCCACTCACCGGGCCGCTTTCCGGGTCATCTTTTGGAACGTCGTGAGCTGGCTCATCCATCGTCACTTTTTTGTCGCCGCTTCCCAAAGTGCGGTCGATCGTCGGCCGGTTCGACAGTAAGCGAGCACCACGCCGCCCCGAGCCAGCACTTTTTTAAACGCATCACTTTGCTTGTCGGCCTCTTCAGGGTTAGCCATGGGCAGGTAGACAAAATCAATGCCGACCGCCTCAGCCGCCGCCGCTAACGTTTGGGAACTGGGTTGATCACCCTCCCCATCTGGCCGGTTACAGACTAGCGTCTTGACTCCAGCCTCGACCATGCGGTCTATATCAGACACTTCAAGTTGCCCGGCGACTAAAACACCTGGCGCCACCTTACTAAACGGTTCTTTTGTACTCATCTCATTCCTCACTGGCGGATACAGTCAACCTCACGAAAGTGAATCATGGTAACAGTGGGGATCGATTGCGGCCACACTGCACACCAACAGCCACACACTAAACATCCCTGAGGCCGCCGCGCTGTGGCAATATCGCCATGACAATGGCTATAACGACAACGCAAGTATCGACAGCCGCCCTAAGTTACCCTAAGTTACCCTAGCAGCCTGTTGAAAAAGGTAAAAATTTGGGGGTCGATTGGATTTTTCCATCTTTTAAATTCCCACTGTCCAAGTGCTTGCAAAACAGTGCGGCAGCACTAAATGATAGATCCAAATTATT
>JBFJZC010000121.1:0-8384 GCA_041622295.1 Porticoccaceae bacterium | reverse complement strand
ATTCATGTGACCTCCTTGTCCGTTAAAACTATATCGGTAGATTCTTTAGATTGTTATACATCACGCCCACAACAGAGCCAACCATGCAGCGGCACGTTAAACCCGCGCGCCCTGGCAGCGAGCTAACGCCACTGGGACTTACATGACACAACCAGAACTTACTGCGTGTGCGCCTAATGTCTGACTCATTCCCCGCGCGAAAAAAAAGCCACCCGGAGGGTGGCTCTTACTGATCAAAGCTTATACAGCAAGCAGTGACTCATGCTGCTGTACAGGAAAGCGCCGTTTACTTCACCTTAAAATCGTAATTGTTCATACTGAAAAAGCAACTGGTCAGCCATTGCTCAAGACTCGTGGACGGTCTGATAAACGGGCTGTCGCCATGACGGTCAATGTAGTAACTATTGGATGTGCCGCAATTGCCAGCCTGAAAAATCGTGTATCTGGTACGCCGCTGAATTTTCTCGAAGTTCTTGTCATTGGCGGACTTTTTCACTTCAATGTAATTAGCATTGCGCTTTTCAGCAGCCTTCAAACAACGCACCAGGTGGCGCGACTGCGTTTCGATCATGCCGAAATAGGATGCGGTACAAACACTGTAGGGCCCCATAATCATAAAGAAATTTGGAAACTGGGGAACCGTTGCGCCCTCAAAGGCCTGATAACGGTTTTCGTCCCAAAATTCACTGATATCGAGCCCATTGAGCCCCTTAACACGGAAGGTGGGGACACTGCCTTTCTGGAATACCTGAAAACCCGTGCCACAAATTAAAGTATCGATTTCGCGCTCGGTACCATCTTTGGTAACGATCCCTTTTTCGGTAATACGCGCTATCGGGTCTGTCACCAACTCCACGTGCTTTTCGTTAAACACGGGATAAAACTTATTGGTAAAGCTCGGTCGCTTACAACCAAAGTCATAGTCAGGAATAAGCTTTGCCTGTATTGCCGGGTCGGTCACCTGAGCGCGAATATGCTTGATGCCGACGCCTTCCAGCCACTTGATCATCCACGACAGCTGCTTATTGAACACCAGCCCGTTAATCATGATGAGATCGGTGAAAACCTGCGTCAGGGTGCGTGCCACCCGCTGCAGCCCCGGAACATACTTGAAACCATTCTGCAGCCACTTTGGTATCGGCATATCTTTTTTCGGCAACAACCAGATAGGCGTGCGCTGGTAAACGTCGAGCCGTTTCAGTTTTGGCACAATCTCGGGAATTACCTGGATCGCCGTGGCTCCCGTGCCAATAAAACCAACCCGCTGCCCTGTGAGATCGTGGCTGTGATCCCAACGACCGGTATGCATTTTCTTGCCCTTGAAATCATCAATGCCCTCAATGTCCGGCATTTTCGTCAGGGTAAGGTAACCGGTTGCACTGACTACGTAGCGCGAGGTAAACGTCTGACCAGACGCGGTGTGCGTGATCCAGACATTATGCTCTTCGTCATAAACCGTTTCGGTGACATCACAGTTGTAACGCATGTGCGCAGTAATGCCGTATTTTTTTGCACAGTGCTCCGCGTAAGCTTTTAATTCCGCACCCGGTGCATAAAGGTTTGACCAGTTGGGGTTTTGTTCAAAACCGAATGAGTAGCTCAACGTGGGCACGTCTACCGCCAGACCCGGGTAAGTATTGTCACGCCAGGTTCCGCCGACACCCTCAGCCTTTTCGAGAATGACAAAATCCCCAAAACCTTTTTTTAATAATTTAATGCCGGTTCCCAACCCTGAAAAGCCGCAACCGATGATCACAATATCGTGATCAATGACCGGCGCGGACGCTGTTGTTTCCGTGTAATCTTTCGACGTATCTACCGCAGCTAAAGCCATTCCTGTTCTCCTGTCCTGGTTTGCCAGGCAACTATTTTACGGCGCGTCCACACTAAATCAGATTTATTCATCGATTTATTCATCGGAGCGGCCGACCCGAATAATTGCCAGCTTGTTGACATAGTTTCACTGGCGAAATCTACGCTGGCTCAGACGGACTGTCAAATGTGTACTGTGACTGGCGCAGCACTTTGCCTGCGCCGAACAGGCAGATCCATAAAGCAAGGGTTGCCGAACCTGCACGCTTTGTTTTACACGCCGCGCTTACTGGCGGGTGTTGCCCGGGAAATTCTCGCTAGTCCCCGCCCATCGGCCGAGCGTCGGTCGCGTTGGGCATTTTTGCCGGTAGAAACGGTATCAGCAGCAAAATGGGGATAATCATAATAGCCAGCAGCATAAAGGTATCGGCCAGGCCCAGAGTCAACGACTGGATATCAGTCAGCTTCTCGGCAATTGCCCACATCGCCGTTTCGTTATCTCCCGCCAAATCCTGTAGCGGTGCGAAGGCGGAATCCTTGCCCTGTTCCCAGGGATTGAGCTCTGCAACCAGATGTTGCCGATGAAAGACCGAGCGACCCTGCCAGATGGTAATTCCAAAAGCGATCCCGATACTGGTGGAAAATATACGGAAAAAATTAAAAAAACTGGCCGCTGAGCTGGTTTTATCCGGTGGCACGCTGGACAGGGTAATTGCCATCAATGGTGGCCATAGGAGGGTAAAGCCAATACCAACCACTATCCTGGCCTGCAACATGGTATTGAACGTGGTTTCCGGTGTGCAAGCAGCCTGTAGATAGATGCCCCAAATGCCAAAAATACAACCCGCCACCATCAAAGCTCTCAGGTTCCACCGCGGCATATTTTTACCCACGATCATCATGCCGAAAACCGGCAGCACGCTGGTACCCGCCATCACCAGGCCAGACCAGGTTGCCGTATAACCCAGCACCGACTGCATCCAGATCGGGTAGGGGATCATCGAACCAAAATAGGTAATGTGAAAAATCGAGGCGATCACCGATGCCATAACGAAAACCGGATAACGAAACAGGGAGTAATCGATTATCGGGTGGGGTTCCCGGCGCTCCCAGACGTAAAACCCGATAGCGGCAATAACGGCGATATTGAGCATCAAACTAATCGTCGGTGAGGACAACCAATCGAGCTCGTGCCCCTTGTCCAGAACCAGCTGCAACATAATCACGGCAACGGCCAGCAACAACACGCCGACACCATCGACGGGCACTTTGGGCAGCTTTTTATCGGTATGCCCCATACTCAACCAGATTAATGCAGCGGCGAGAATGCCCAGCGGAATGTTGATGTAGAAAATCCACGGCCAGCCGAAATTATCCGTGATATAGCCGCCAATCAAGGGGCCGAGAACCGGCGCAGTGGTGGATGTAACACTCCACAGGCCGATGGCAAAGCCATGTTGCTCCGGTGGATAAACACGTAACACCAGAGTTTGCGAAAGGGGCACGATCATACCGCTGGTCAAACCCTGCAACGCGCGAAACAACACGAGGGTCTCAAAGTTTGCCGCGACACCGCACATGGCTGAAGTCAGCGCGAACAATAAGACCGATGTTACAAACGTGCGAATTTCCCCATAACGCTTACTGATCCACGGACTCAGCGGCAGAATTACCGCGAGACAAACGGTATAGGAAGTCAGTATCCAGGTTCCCTGCGAAGGGGTTGCGCCCAAACTGCCAGAAATAGCCGGCAGCGATACCACTGCTATGGTGGTATCAAGCACATTCATAAAATTTGCGGATGTAATTGCTATTGCTGTCAACAGTAGCGGCAGCCGCGGCCCATCACCCATGCGCTTGCTCACGTTCGGTTAGTACGAAGTCGGCCCGGCAATACGCCTTGTCATGCTAGTACCACGACGCTTGCCCGACGAAGCCCGCAAGCGGCAGGTGTCGACGCGCTGACACGGTCTATCCCTGCCGTCGCGTTACCCATCGGTAGGTCGCTTATCAAAGCATAGTCATCAATGCGCCGCAATCCAGGTCATGTAAGCGACCCGGACGCCGATCCAAACCAGATACGCAATTTATAAAAGGCTGGACTCACCTGGCGGTCGATGAAAGAATTCGCCCGGTTAATTTTCTAAAAACTCTTATTAAGGCGAATAACTATGACAAATCTAAACGGGAAAGTCGCACTGATTTCCGGCGCGGCCAGAGGCCAGGGCGCTGCCGAAGCCAAAATATTTGCGGAACGCGGCGCTAAAGTAATGTTGTGCGACGTCCTGGACGCAGAGGGTGAAAAAACTGCGGCCGCGATCGGGGCTGCCGCCGCATACGTGCACCTTGATGTGACCGATGAAGCCTCATGGCAGGCTGCTGTCGCTGCCACGGTCGCCAAATTCGGCAAACTTAATGTGCTGGTTAACAACGCTGGCATCGCCGATATGAATGTGCTCAAGGACATGTCTGTCGAACAATACATGAAGACAATTCAGGTCAATCAGGTCGGTGTTTTTCTCGGTATGAAAAGCGTTGCCGGTGCGATGAAGGACGCCGGTGGCGGTTCTATCATCAACATTTCATCCATTGCCGGCATGCTGGGAGCAGTGGGAGGCGTCGCTTATTGCGCCAGTAAATTTGCCGTGCGTGGCATGACCAAGGTAGCAGCGCTGGAGCTTGGCCCTGACAACATCCGCGTGAACTCCATTCACCCAGGCGGCATTATGACCCGCATGCTGACTGACGCTGGACTGACTTCGGACGGCGCAAACGATCTGTTTTCATCTGCGCCAGTAGGCCGTATCGGTCAACCGGAAGAAATGGCGACGCTGGCTGCCTACCTGGCCTCAGACGACAGCTCCTACTCGACGGGCTCTGAGTTTGTTGCCGACGGCGGCCTGACCGCTGGTTTCTCGCTCGGCTAAAACACCAGGCTAGAATTCAAGCCCGACAATCCGGCAGTCTAAGCCTGCGGCCCTACGCCCAGGGCCAGGCTGCCTTCCAGCTCCGCCGCGCCGTCGATGTCAACGGCGGCGTGGCGCGCTGCCATCATCATGTCCCGGTAATACTGCTGGATGACTGCGTCATCGTAGGCCGCGTGGGCACCCGCGCCGCTGTACAGCCTTTCGACCGCGCGGCGACACAGCTCGGCGGCATAAGCTGCCCGCCAGTGCAGGCGACTAAGACCGGGTAAGTCCACCGGTTCGCGCCGTGCAGCAATGTCTTCAAACTCATCACAGTTGGCACCAACCAGTAATTCGGCCGATGTCAGCTCCACGGAAGCCTCGGCAACCCGCCGTTGCATCGCGCCACTGTGCGCTTTCGCGCCGCTACCTTTACCGCTATAAATATCCGGGCGAACGCGGGTTCTTTCTATAAACAGAGCGAGCACTTCACGCGCAATACCCAGTACACAAGCAGCTAACTGAGTCGCCAGGCAGGGCAGCACCGGCAGCACGTACACGCCTGTTTGATGCTCGAGCGCATGGGGGCTGCGCCCCGCAAACAGGCGTCCGGTGGGCTCTGCCCGGTGTTCCGGCACGAACACCCGATCCAGCACGATGTCCTTCGAACCGCTACCACGCATACCCAGGGTATGCCAGGTGTCATCTATCTGCACGGCTTGGCGAGGCACCACCACATGTAAATTTGCCGGCCCTTTGACGGCTTCGCCTCGGGCCGCGCCGACCATGATCCAGGGCGCGTGATCAACCCCGGAACAAAACTGCCAGCGCCCAGAGACCAGCCAGCCACCGTCGGCTTTTGCAAAATGTCCCTGAGATGCCAGCGTACCGGCGATCAGGACGCCGGGGTCCTCAAATACCTCTTCTCGACAGGCCGCAGTAAAACTGCCCACCACCCAGTTATGGGCGCCACAGACCATCATCACCCAACTGGCCGATGGGCAGGCTCGCGCCGCCCCCATACACGCCAGCGCCTGGGCCCGAATCGATGCCTCGTGTCCACCATTGCCGGCAGGCGTCAATAGGCGGGTTAATCCGGCATCTTTAAGGGCTGCGATGGATTCTGGCGCGACGCGACGCGCGTCTTCTGTGGCCTGGCGATGGGCGCCCAGCACCGGCAACACTGAGGCAATGGCGCTGGCATAAGCGCTCGTTTCAGCGGTTTCCAATACATTCATGCCGAGATTCCTCGTCTATGTATTATGCAAATGGGTCCTATGCAAATGGGCCTTAGCGATTATTTTGGCGCCAGTAACTTGATAGCCTTGCGCGTGGCATCCAGGCGGCCTTCATTAACCGGGCTAACCGCCAGCACCGGCATACCCGCGCCGGCTTCGTGAAACGCGGCCAGCTGGTCGCGGCACTGGCCAGGGGTGCCAAACACGCAGACTTCTTCAACCATTCTGTCGCTGACTTTGGTCGCCGCCAGTTTGCGATCCTTTTCCTGCCAGGCCAGTTCTATCGCTGCCACTTCGTCTTCAAAACCGCTCGCTCGCCACTGTTTGCGGTAATTGGGCATCTGGCCAAAAAATGCCAGGTTGTAGCGCGCCGCCGAGCGGGCGGCATCGACGTCGTCGGCAACAAAGGTGGGGATACTCATAATGCAATCGACTTTGTCTGGATCCTTGCCGACACCTTTGGCAGCGGTTTTAGCAGTGTCGACCAGGGTTTTGACATAGGACCTGCCGGTCAGGAAAGGCATGATGCCATCGGCCTCCTCGCCGCCCACCGCAGCGCTTTCAGGGGTCAATGCTGCGACCAGCACCTGAGCAGGGTAGGCGGTGGGGCGGGCGCGAAACAAACCTCCGCCGCCTTCACCCTGCAGGGATTGCTTGACCGAGCGCGCGTACTCGCGCAGATATTCCCGGGGCTTGTTCATGTCGATACCCAGAGACTTGAGTACCGCCCGGTGGCTCATCCCCAAACCGAGGATTAGCCGACCCTCGGTCATTTCAGTAATGGTCCAGGCCGTCATCGCCGCCAGGTAGGGATGACGAAAATAGATATTGGCGATATTAGTGCCGACCTTTATTGTTGAGGTGGCAATGCCAATAGCCAGGGCATTGGCCAGCGCGTCCCCGGCGCCTTCGTTGACCAGCATGGCGTCAAAACCCTTATCCTCCGCCAGCTTGCCCAGCTCGACAAACTCCTGAGGCGGCGCATCGGTGACGGTGGAAAGCACTAAACCGAGACGATAATTAGACATTTTTATGCTCCCTGTTTATTTGGCCAATGCTTCGTGGCCAATTTTTATAAGGCCATATAACTGGCTGGTCAGCACTGGAATTACAACATCATCGACATGCGAATGGCGCCGTCGAGGCGAATCACTTCGCCATTGAGCATAGAGTTCTCGACAATGTGACAGGCCATTTTGGCAAATTCCTCGGGCTTGCCCGGTCGCTTTGGAAAGGGCACCAGGGAAACCATTTTATCGACACCCGCTTCCCCGACTTCGCTGCGCGCCAATGGCGTATCAAAAAAACCGGGGGCTATGGTCATGACGCGAATCCCGTAGTTGGCCAGATCTCTGGCCATGGGCAGCGTCATACCCGCAACACCAGCTTTGGCGGCGGCGTAGGCGGTGTCACCGACCGGACCATCAAAGGCAAAAATTGACGCGACATTGACGAACACACCGCGCTCGCCGTCAGCATTGACCGGCTCGAGCGTAGCGATATCGGTGGAGGCGAGACGACAAATATCAAAGGTGCCGGTGAGGTTCACGTTGATCACCCGCATAAAATCAGCCAGCGGATGAGGACCTTTGCGGCTGGTAATTTTGCGACCGATGCCGATACCCGCTACATTCATCACAATGCGGGCGATACCCAGTTTTTCCTTTACCGTCGCCATGGCCGCCGCAACGCTGTCGGTGTCAGCAACATCCACCCTCACGGCAATACCACCCACCTCATCGGCAATGCTCTTCGCCAGCGCTTCATTTAAGTCGAGTACCGCGACTTTAGCGCCTTTCGCCGCCAGTGCCCGCACAGTGCCGGCACCCAGGCCCGAAGCGCCACCGGTAACTATCGCAATCTGATCTTTAATTTCCATTTAATTCTCCTGACTATTTAAGTATTAATTATTTAATCTGTCGGCAAACCGGCGCTAGGTCGCTCGCAAACCACCATCGAGACGGATTACTTCACCGTTAAGCATAGGGTTCTCACAAATATGCAGCGCCAGCTGGCCAAATTCAGCCGGTCGCCCGGCCCGCTTCGGAAACGGCACGTCACCCACCGCTGTTTCGGGATCGCCGCGCAATACTGCCGCTGCCAGCGGCGTATTAAAGACGCCCGGCGCAATGGTGACGACACGGATTCCGTAGGCGGAAAGATCCCGCGCCATGGGCAGTGTCATACCAATCACCGCAGCTTTAGTGGCGGCATAGGCAGTCTGGCCACGCGGGCCGTCGAGCCCCGCGGCAGAAGCAACGTTGACAATCACCCCCTGCTCCGTACTGGCTGATGGCTCTGCGCTCGCCAGTCGCGGCAACTGGCGCACCAGATCGGCTCCGAGACGACAAATGTTGTAGGTGCCGGTGAGATTCACGGCGATCTGCTTACTCAGCGCCTCCAGAGGCTGTGGGCCACCGCCCCGCGT